>CANJYC010000007.1 GCA_947478985.1 Acidobacteriota bacterium
GCCGCCGTGGACGGGTTCATTCGCACCTTCGCGCTGATCCCTGCGGAGTTCTCAGGGCTGACCGCGCTGACCTCGATGTTCCTGCACGGTGGCCTGCTCCACTTCGGCGGCAACATGCTCTACCTCTGGATCTTCGGCGACAACGTCGAGGACCGTATGGGTCACGGACGGGTCCTGCTGTTCTATTTGTTGTGCGGTATCGCGGCCGCCGTCGCGCAGACGGTCAGCAGCCCGGATTCGCTGCTGCCGATGCTCGGCGCCAGCGGCGCCATCGCCGGGGTCATGGGCGCGTATTTCGTCCTCTTCCCGCATGCGCGTATCGTGGCGCTGTTCCCCTTCTTCATCTTCTTCAGGATCATCGAGGTGCCGGCGATTCTATTTCTCGGCTTCTGGTTCCTGATGCAGCTGATGAGCGGGGTCGGTTCGGTCGCCGCAGCGGGTGAGCCGGCTGGCGGCATTGCCATCTGGGCTCACGTGGCGGGCTTCGTCGCAGGCCTGACCGGTGTGTTCATGTTCCGCCGCCGTGAGCGCGAACGCGTCGAGTGGTGGAATGACGCGATCTAAGGCGTCACCGCCGGCCGTGCGTCGACGATCTTGAGCAGTAGATCCTGCGCCCGCTCGAACGTCGGGGCAATCTCCAGCGCGGCCAGCACCTGCTGCTTGGCGTCATCCGCGCGCCCGGCGGCGAAATAAGCCTCCCCCAGATCGACGTGTGCGCCGGCCATATCCGCCGGCTTCGCCGCGAGCGCGGCCCGCAGCGTCGCCATCGCACGTGGCAGGTCCCGCCGTTGCAGCGCCCCGAGACCGACTCGGCGCTGCGCCAGCCCGTCGAAAGGATCGAGCTCCGCAATCGCCTCGTACGTCGCCAGGGTGCCGGCCGCATCACCCTGCTTCTCAAGGAGCGGCGCAAGCCTGCGCGCCGCTTCCACGTCCGTGTAATCCACCTTCAGCACTGCCTGGAGTGCCGTGATCGCGCGTGCCTTATCACCCGTCTTCAGCGCGATGACGGCGATGGCGGCGTTCGGGTTTGTGGTGCCGTTTGCCTGCGGCACGAGCGCCGAGGCGCGCTCGAATGCCGCGATGGCTCCCGGGAGATCGCCGGCTTCCTGCAGCGTGGCACCGAGCTGCAACTGCACGCGGAAACTGCCGGGATTGGAGGCTGCCAGCGCCTTGAGCACCTCGGGCGTGGCATCCCGAGGAATGCTAGGCGCCTTGAGTGCCGCGCGTAGTGCCGCAAACTCCTTGTCAATCTTGGCGTCGAACGACGCCTGCAGTTGATCGATGCTCACGCCAAGCGCCGCCGTGATGGCGTCCTCGTTTTCCAGCCCCCGGCCGTAGGCCCGAAGCAGATCGCGCAGCTTCGGCTCACCGAAGGTGTCGATGATGTGCTCGACGACGAGCGACGCCTGGTAATACGAGAGCGAGATCGTCTGCGGGTCGCTGAACCCTTCGTTGATCTCACGAATCTTGAGCGTCTTCCCGGCTTCGAGCGCCTGAGCAAAGGGCACTTCCATCTCGTGGCCCCACTCCGCCCGATGGCGCTTCTCCTCGAACTGCGAGATCCCCTCGCTGAGCCACCGCGGCATCCGGTTGCTCGACATCTGCAGGGTGATGACGTGTGCCACCTCGTGCCACAGCGTCCCGACCCACGTGAACTCTCCGGGCGGGCGGGCGCGCGGCGAGTCAAGGGTGACCACGCGCCCGAAGCAGGCGCCGAGGGCCCCGATCATCCCGGGAAGCCCGAGCGTGCGCACGGCGAAGTCATCGTGCTTGGGAAACATCTCGATGAGGATGGGGCCCTTGGGCTCGAACTGATACTGCTTCGCGAGTGTCGTGAGTGCCAGTTTCGCCAGCGGCATCGCAAACTCGCGCATCACGGCCGCCTCGTCGGGATGGAGGCGCATCACGATATCGCCGTCACGGATCGTCTCGAACGAACTCAGCGTATCGAGCAGCGTCAGCAGATTGAATGTGACGACGTCGTACGGATCGGCCTTGAACGCCGTGTCGAGGGCTGCACGCGCGCCAGGCTCGTCGCCGGTCCGCAGCAGCTGCAGGCCGAGGTCCGCATAGGCATGCGTGTTGCCGGGGTCGATCGACAGCGCATGCCGGGTCTGCTCGACCGCCTCATCGAACCGGTAGTTCTGCGCAAGCTGGGCCCCTGCCACCCGGTAGGCATCGCCATACACGGGATTGATCGCGAGAATGGCGGCGGTCTTCGACTCAAACTCGGCCTGTCGCCCTTCGAGCAGAGCAATCGAGGCGTCAAGCGCGCGCGCCTCAAGACTGTTCGGATTGACCGCGAGAGCCTTGCCGAGCGACGTCCGGGCCTCGTCACGTCGCCGATCGTCGAGCGCCAGTTCCGCGACGAGCAGATGGGCAGGCACGTAACTGGGATTGACGAGCAGCGCCGCCTCGGCTGCCTTCCGGGCTGCCGGCGGATTCTCCTCTGCGATGGTCCGTGCAAGGCCCACCTGGGCCACGACGAAATCCTTATCCTCCGAAAGAGCTGCCTCGAACGACTTCGTGGCGTCCGCCCGGTTGTACTTCGCAAGGAACAGCTCGCCCCACGCGGCATTAACGACCGGGTCATCGGGCGCCATGGCGCTCGCCGCGCGGAAGTAACCGTTGGCCTCTTGAAATCGGTCGAGCGTGCGGGCGGCCAGTCCCAGTCGCGTCAGATCTTGTACGGAGTTCTGCGAGCCACGGCTGAGCACGCCCTGCAGGGTGCGCGTCGCCTCATTGCGCCGTCCAAGCGTCATCTGCAGGATGCCGAGCTCGAGCGCCGCGTCGCTGCCGGGCGCCGATGCGGCAGGTCCGCTCAGGAGCTTTTCCGCGTCCGCGTAGCGCCCTCGCACCACCAAGGCGCGGGCGCGAAGCGCCAGCGCGCGGGGATCGGCGGCGCCCCGCAGCAGCGCGTCAATCGAATCGTATTGGCCAGCATTGAACGCGCGGGTAGCCGTGTCGAAGGGGGAGGCCGTCTGCACGGACTGCGCGGATTGCGCTGAGGACGGCGCCGTGACAGAGAGCAGGACCAGCACGCACGCGGCAAGGCACCGCGGCGGCATTGACAACGCCGTGAGGCAGCGGCGGTCCGGCCATCGCCCTAATGTCATCGGAGTGGCGTCAGTATAGAGCGCGGCCACAAAAGGCTCCTGTCAGACGCCTACTCGTCGTCTTCGAACTCGTCGACCAGGGGAAGACCCTCGAGTTCCTCGAGAAGCACGAGACCACGCTGAGACGGGATATCAAACCGTTTACCGCACGATTTGCAGGTTACGTCGTCATCGACCCGGATGAGGTGGTCCTTGCTCTTGCCGAAAATCGCCCGGTCACGGGCGTCGGCACCGGCCGGAGGCTGCCCCTTCTTGGTGCGCCGGATCCAGCGAACCGAGTAGTCATTGGTTCGGCGGCAACGAGGGCACTGGAACCTGCCTGGACGCTGCTCGGGCTTCTCGGTAAAGAACTGGCGCTCATCCACATTCGCAGCGTACACCAAGCACCTGATAAACTGATCCCGCCCTTCCTTCATGGCTGAACCCACGCTCCCCACGCTCCCTTCTGAACTCCCCGTCCTGCCATTGCGGCGCACGGTGGCGTTTCCGCTGACACTTCAGCCGCTGGCGGTCAACCGGCAGGTGTCGATTGAAACCGTCAACCGCGCACTAGGCGGCGACCGACTCGTCCTGCTGCTCCTGCAGGAGAACGATCAGGATGACCCGGCGCCGGAGGACCTGCGGCGGGTCGGCACCATCGGCATCATCCGGCAGATGGCGAAGGTGGGCAGCGGGATCAACATCATCGTTGAGGGGATTGCCCGCGTCCGCGCCGACCTGATCACGCGCGTCGGCTCGTCGATGCGCGCCATGGTCACCACCCTTCCGGAGCGGGTCGAGCGGACCATCGAGGTCGATGCTCACGTCCGCCGCATCCAGGAGCTGATCGAGAAGACGCTGTCGCTCGCGACCGGGCTCTCGGAAGAGCTGCGGGGCGTGGTCATGAACATCGAGGACCCGCTGCGCCTGGTCTATGTGCTGGCGACGCTCATCGACATGAAACCTGCCGAAAAGCAGGAACTGCTGGAAGAAACCGACCTGCTCAAGAAGCTGGAGTCGGTGGCGGGCGCGCTCACGCGTGAAGTCTCCCTCCTTGAACTGAAGGGCAAGATCGAATCGCAGGCCCAGCAGGAGATGACCGACGCCCAGCGTCAGTACTACCTGCGCCAGCAGCTCAAGGCCATCCAGCAGGAGCTCGGCGAAGGCGAGGGGAACGAACTTGCCGAGGTCCGCAAGCGGATCGATGACGCCAAGCTCCCGCCGTCTGAGCACACCCTGGCCATGCGAGAGGTCGACCGTCTGGGTCGGATGTCGCCCACATCACCTGAATACCAGATGCTGCGGACCTACATCGACTGGATTCTCGACATTCCGTGGTCGGTGACGACCGAGGACCGGATCGATCCGATCGAGGCCCGCAAGGTCCTCGACGAAGACCATTACGACCTGGACAAGGTCAAGGAACGCATCGTCGAGTACCTGGCGGTCCGCAAGCTCAAGGGGGACATGAAGGGCCCGATCCTCTGCTTTGTCGGCCCCCCTGGCGTCGGCAAGACGTCGCTCGGCCAGTCCATCGCCAGGGCGATGTCGCGCAAGTTTGTCCGCATCTCGCTCGGCGGTGTGCGCGACGAAGCCGAAATTCGCGGCCACCGCCGTACCTACATCGGGTCGATTCCCGGGCGCATCGTCCAGGCACTGAAGCAGGCCGGATCCATGAACCCGGTATTCATGCTCGACGAGATGGACAAGATCTCCTCCGGCTATCAGGGCGACCCCGCCGCAGCGCTGCTCGAGGTGCTCGACCCGGCGCAGAACCACTCGTTTCGTGACCACTACCTCGAGGCCCCAGTCGATCTCTCGAAGGTACTGTTCATCGCGACCGCTAACCAGTTAGGCACGGTCCATCCCGCGCTCCACGATCGGATGGAGGTCATTTCCCTCACTGGCTACAGTGAGGAGGAAAAACTCCATATCGCGCGCAGGTACCTCCTGCCCCGGCAGATGACCGAGCACGGGTTGAAACCCGAGGATCTGGAGGCGACCGATGGGGCCATCAGCCAGGTCATCTCCGAGTACACCCGGGAAGCCGGCGTGCGCAACCTCGAGCGGCAGTTCGGCACGATGACGCGGAAGGTGGCCGCCCGTATCGCCACCCGGCCCGCGGACGCAGCCCCGCTCCAGCAGACCCGGATTGACAGGGCCGATGTGGAGGCCTACCTGGGACCGGCCCGCTTCAAGCGAGAAGTGGCCTTCCGGACATCGCGACCGGGCGTGGCCACTGGGCTGGCCTGGACCGAATCCGGGGGAGATGTGCTTTTTATCGAAGCCACCTTGCTTCCGGGCGGGAACCAGAACATCATTCTCACGGGTCAGCTCGGCAACGTCATGCAGGAATCGGCGCGCGCCGCGCTGAGCCATCTGCGGGCGCATGCCACGGAACTTGGGCTTTCAGAGGATTTCCTGGCCAAGCACGACCTTCACGTCCATGTGCCGGCCGGGGCCATCCCTAAGGACGGACCGTCGGCGGGCGTGACGATGGCTACGGCCATCCTGTCGGCGGCGAGAAATCAACCGGTCAGACAGGACGTGGCCATGACCGGCGAAATCACCCTCAGCGGGCTGGTACTGCCGATCGGCGGAATTCGAGAGAAGGCGCTCGCGGCGCGGAGATTCGGCATTAAGACCGTTATCCTTCCCGCGCTGAACGAACCCGACCTCGCGGAGTTGACGGAAGAAGTCCGGCGCGACATGACGTTCGTGCCGGTGGAAACCCTGGAGCAGGTCATCAAGGTCGCCTTCGCGGAACCGGCGCCCTCGACTGCGGCGAAGTAGCTCTCTACAAAAGGTTCGACACAATTTGGCAGCAGCGATCGTCTTTTACATTTCCGGCCACGGTTTCGGGCACGCGACACGCTCGATCGAGGTCATCAACGCCATCCTCGCCAAGCGCCCCGAAACGCGGATCGGCGTCCGCACATCGGCACCCCGCTGGCTCTTCGACCTCACGGTCAAGGGGAAGGTCACGTACAGCACGCTTGAGTGCGATACGGGGGTGGTCCAGGTCGATGCGCTGACGCTCGACGAAGCGGACACCATCCGCCGCGCCTCGGCATTCCACAACGACCTGGTCACACGCGCCGCCAGCGAAACCCGCGTGCTCCGCGAACTCGGTGCCGGGCTCATCGTCGGCGACATCCCGCCGCTCGCCTTCGCCGTGGGCGCCTCGGCCGGCATCGCAACGGTCGCCCTCAGCAACTTCACGTGGGACTGGGTCTACGCCGACTACCCTCGCGTGCGCCTGGCTCCGTCGCTCCTGCCGGCCATCCGCGGTGCCTATGCCAAGGCGTCGATGGCGCTGCGATTGCCAATGTGCGGCGGATTCGAAACCTTCTCGAACGTAAAGGACATCCCGTTCATCGCGCGCCACGCGGGCAAGACACGGGAAGAGGTCTGCAAGATCCTGAAGCTCCCCACCGAGAAGCCCCTCGTGCTGATCTCGTTCGGGGGTTACGGCCTGGCCGGGATGGACACCGACCTGCTGGCGAAGTTCAAGAAGTACACGGTGGTCGACACCTCGCACCTGCCGCTCGGACGCGCGCGTAAGGACGTAGCCATGGCCGAACGGAAAGGCTCGTATGTCAGCCTCAACGAGGAGGCGATGTACAACGCCGGTGTCCGCTACGAGGACCTCGTCGGCGCTGCCGCTGCCGTGGTGACCAAGCCTGGCTACGGCATCATCGCCGAGTGCATCGCCAACGATACGGCGGTGCTCTATACGCCCCGTGGTCACTTCCCCGAGTACGACGTGATTGTGGAGGAGATGCCGAAGTATCTCCGCAACGCCTTCATCAGCCACGATGACCTGTTTGCGGGCAAGTGGGAACCGGCGCTGGACAAGCTGCTCGCGCAGTCGCGGCCGAAGAATTACAAGAAGCCCGACACCAATGGCGGTGATGTCGCCGCCGACATCCTGCTCAAGGCGCTGGACAAGCCGCCGAAGAAGCCGCGCGGCCGTCCGAAGGCGAAGTTCTAGGAAGTCTCAAGACGGGCAGGTGGCGGGCCACCTGCCCGCTGCCTGCCGTTCACCGACGGTCTACTGCTTGATGAAGGTGATGAGCGACCAGATCGGCGGGAAGCTCACCTTTTCGATCGAGACCGGCTTCATCTCCGCCTGCGCGAGGAAACCCGGAAGATCGAGATCGGATTTGAAGCCGATGTAGAGGGTGAGCGGCGAGATGGCGCGCTCCAGGCGCGACACAATCGGGTTGGCGCTTCGGAAGTGATTCAGCACGATGATCTTCCCGCCGGGCTTGCACACGCGGCGCATCTCCTGCACCACCTTTACCGGATCGGGCACAACGCTAATCACGTACGGCGCGTAGACGATGTCGAACGAGTTATCGGGAAACGTCAGGCTCGCCGCATCCATCTCCATGAGCCGGACGTTCTCAATCCCCTTGCTGACCACGCGCTCGCGCGCTTTTTCAAGCATGGGAGCCGAGAAATCGATTCCGGTGACCTGACAGGTTCGCGGATACAGGGCCGCATTGATGCCCGTGCCAACGCCCACTTCCAGCACCTGGTCACCGAGACGAACACCCATCCGTTCGATGGCCACGAGACGACCCGGATGAAGCGCCGGACCGAACGTCAGGTCGTATACCTTCGCCAGGTTGTCGTAGACATGCTCGACAAACTGGTTCTCGACAACCGTCACCGACAAGGCACGAGTAGCCACGTCGGATCGGAAATCGGCGTTCTCACGCTCAAACAGCGCCATGTGGTGGCCTCAACGCAACCGTCATCCCTGTAACCTATTGTAATCGTTGGAGTTCAGGCATGCTCGCCCTTCGAACTCGGGATGAAAACAGGACTTGGGCACTATATCGCCCCGGCCATGCTGGAACAACCTTAATTGTCAGGGGTCGTCACCGAATCCCTGCAAGCACTTCGAGCGCCGAATCGAAGCGTTCGGGCGGAGCCGAGACATGCACGCCCTGGACGACGCCTCGAAGCGCCGCACCCAACTCGCGTGCAATCGCCACCCCTTCGGCTGCGGCCGCCTCCCCTTCCTTCGCGCGTCGCATCCGCTCGAGGACGACATCCGGCACTTTGACGCCGGGGACTTCATTCGCCATGTACTCGGCGTTACGGGCGCTCTCGAACGGCCAGAGACCCACGATGATCGGCAGACGTGCCGACCCAATCCGTTTGTGGAGACGCTCGAAGGTCTGCAAGTCGAAGACAGGCCGCGTGATGGCATACTCCGCGCCCGCCTCCACCTTGAACTCGAAGCGTCGGACTTCGGCGTCGAGGTCCTCAGCGCCAGGATTAACCAGTACCCCCACATGAAACGCTGTGGGAAGACCGATCCGCTGTCCACCGATATCAAGCCCGTGGTTCAAGCGCGTGACGACGTTGGTCAGCCCGATGGAATCGACGTCGAAGAGCCCCGTGGAGTCCGGATAATCGCCAATAGGGCGCACATCGCCGGTCAACAGCACCACGTTGCGCACCCCCATAGCATGGGCGCCGAGCAGTTCCGACTCCATTCCGAGGAGATTGCGATCCCGAGAGGAGTATTCGAGGATCGCCTCGATCCCCGCATGCTGCTGGATGAGTACCGCGAGCGACAGCGCACTCATGCGGGCGCCTCGCGGCCCTTCCGGAATCTGGACGGCGTCGACGCCTCGCCCCTTCAGCATCCGCGCCCGCTCGATAATGTCGGCGGTCAGGTGTCCCTTGGGCGGCAGCAGCTCGACGACCGTGGCGAACCGGCCATCCACCAGCGCCCGTGCGAACTGTGAACGCTCCTGCCTGGGCAGCGGTGACAGACCCGGCTCGGATACCGCAACCTGGACCGCTGCGACGCGAGGCGAGGTGCTGGCGGCAGCCCTGGAGACCTCTGCCTTAATCTGGCGGATGTGCTCCGGCGTGGTGCCGCAGCACCCACCGACAAGGCGCACGCCATTCTGGACGAACCGGCGGGCATAGGAGGCCACGTACTCCGGTGAGGAGAGATAGATGGCTCGCCCGTCAATGTCTCGTGGCCTGCCGGCGTTGGGCTGCGCCGCGAGGCGCGTCCTCGTGACGGAGGCAATCCGCTCAATGGTGTCGAGCATCGGCGCCGGACCGACGCTGCAGTTCACGCCGATGACATCGGGCGCCTCCCGCTCCAGCGCGGGCGCAAACTGCTCGGGCGAGGTACCATCGAGGCTGTTGCCATCCTCTTCCGTGGTCATCTGCGCCACAATCGGGAGGCTGCAGATACTGCGGACTGCCCGGATGGCCGCCCCAACCTCACCGAGGTCACGGAATGTCTCGAGGATGAACAGGTCGACGCCACCGTCAAGCAGGGCCTGCGCCTGTTCGCGGAAGTAGGCTTCGGCCTCATCCTTCCCGGTTCGCCCCCACGGCTCGATCCGAATGCCTAGCGGGCCTATCGCGCCGGCAACGTAGGCCCTTCCAGCCGCCGCGCGCGCCGCGATCCGCGCGCCCGCCGTGTTGATCTCAGCGAGTGTGTCGGCCAGGCCAAAGCCGCGCAGCTTGATCCGGTTGGCGCCGAAGGTGTTGGTTTCGATGACGTCGGCGCCGGCGCGCAGGTAGTCCTGGTGCACCTCGGCGACACGGTCGGGATCGGTGAGATTCAGCGCGTCGAAGCAGCGGTTAATGAAGACGCCCTTTGCATAGAGCATCGTCCCCATGGCGCCGTCACAGACCAGCACCCGCTCGTCGAGCGCCTCAAGAAAGGGCTTCAGCCGCGTGCCTGGACGAGCAGGTCGGTCTTGTCCCAGATGAAGTCATCCTTGCTGTAGACGGCGAGTTCGTAGTCCTTGCCCATGAAGATCGCCGAGACCGGGCAGGCCTCCTCGCAGAAACCGCAGAAGATGCAGCGGGTCTTGTGGATCTGGTAGACCTTGGCATACCGGGGGCCCGCCATGACGGTGCCGTCGTTTTCCGCCGGTTCCAGGTAGATAGCATCTGCAGGACATGCCACTGAGCAGAGGCCGCAGGCCACGCACTTCTCGAGCCCGTTCTCGTCCCGCATGAGCACCTGCTTGCCGCGGTACTTCGGGAACATCGGCACCTTCTGCTCGGGATAGTTCACCGTGACCTTCGGCTTGAACATGTGGCGGAAGGTGGTGACGAACCCGGTGATCAACGGTCCAATCATAGGTAGCTGAATCATAACATTCGGGACGGGTACAATGCCCCAGTGCTGCAGGAGCCCCGTTTCCTCTCCGCGGAGCAATTCCTGCTGACCACGCTCATCGTCAAGCTCGCCATCATGGCGGTGCTGGCGACGATGCTCGCCCGGTACCACCGGTTTCGCCACATCCTCATCTTCGAGCGTCGTGGATGGCTTGACCGGCTCGTCTTCGTGCTCGCCCTCGGCGTGCCCCTGACCGCCGGGGTCACGTTCCGGCTGCTTCTCAATTACAACGCCGCAGACCTGACGCTCGAGGGGGCCTTTCTTGCGGGTCTCATCGCCGGGCCATACGCCGGGGCGCTGGTTGGCGGCCTCGTCGGCCTGCCGCCCCTTCTGGCAGGTGAATTCATCGCCCTGCCGTTTGCGATTGGGTGCGGCTTCGCCGGCGGCGGCCTGCGCGAATTCTGCCCCAAGGAGGCCATCTGGCAATTCACGCCGTTTGTCTTCATCGACTTGCGGCGGCACATCTGGCGGATGGTCAGGAAGCTGGAAACCAACTGGCAGCTCCTGTTGCTGCTGGCCCCGGTAGCCCTCGAGGTGCTGCGTCAGGCACTCGGCATCCGCTTCGGCGCCAGTCGATTGTTCTATCTCGGATCGACCTCTCACTGGATGACGGCACTCGTCGTCCTCGCGACGGTGCTGGCCGTGGCCACACCGATCAAGATCTGGAACAGCGCCCGAATCGAGCACCGGCTCCAGGAACAGGAGAAGCTCCTCCTCGCGGCCAAGATCGAGGCGCTCAAGAGCCAGATCAACCCGCACTTTCTCTTCAATACCCTGGCGTCGATTTCCTCCCTCATCCGCACAGAGCCCGATACGGCGCGGACCGTCATCATCAAACTCTCGGGGCTGCTCAGGCGGCTCCTGCGCAGCCACCAGCACTTCATCTCCCTGCGCGAGGAACTTGAATCGATCGATGAATACCTCGACATCGAGGTCGTTCGATTCGGTCCGAAACTGACCGTCGTCAAGGAGATCAGCCCCGACACCTACGACATCGTGGTACCGAGCATGATCCTGCAGCCCCTGGTCGAGAACGCGATCAAGCATGGGTTGTCACGTAAAGTCGACGCCGGCTCGATTGTCATCCGGAGCCGGCGCGAGCATGGCCGCGTCGTGATCGAGATCGAGGATGACGGGATGGGATTCGTGCTCGACCGCCTCGAACAGCCGATGTCGAGCGGCATCGGCCTAGCCAACGTCCGCGAGCGGCTGCGGGTCATCTACGGAGCCACCTATCAGCTCACCCTCACGAGCGAACCTGGCAAAGGGACGATTGCCCGAATCGAGGTTCCGGAACTCATGGCGGTGGCACCGGTGACGGCGTGAGACGACGCACAGCCCAATGACACAGCTTCCTCACGGCACATCCCTGCGCGTCATGGTGGTCGATGACGAACAGCTCGCGCGGGAAGAGCTCTGCTTCCAACTGGCGCGGATCGGGGACATCGAAGTCGTGGCGCAGGCCGGCAATGGTCTGGAGGCGATTGCAGCGGTCGATCGCCATGGCCCGGACCTGGTCTTCCTCGACATCCAGATGCCGGGGCTGAGCGGTTTCGAGGTGGCCCGCCGCCTCATTGAGCGGGACGACGATTCCCCTGCCCTCGTCTTCGTGACCGCGTATGACCAGCATGCCATTGAAGCGTTCGAGGTCAATGCGGTCGACTACCTGCTCAAGCCGGTCGACAGCGACCGCCTCGACCAGGCCCTGGCGCGCGCCAGACGGCGCCTGAGCGCTGAACGCGTGCCTGCAGGCGCAGCCGTCCCGCTCAATGACCAGCTTGAGCAGATCGTCAATATGATGGCCCGGCGTCAGGTTCGACGGGATCAGGTGGCGGTCAAAACCGGTGAGCGCATTGTGCTCGTCCAAGCAGAAGAGATCATCTTCGCCTCTCTGGCCGACGAGTCGATTAACATAGTGACGGGCCAGGTCGCGGGAACGTCCAACTACCGGACACTGGACGAGTTGCAGGCACGGCTGGATCCGGAGATCTTCTGGCGCGTGCACCGCTCACATCTGGTCAACATCAACAAGATCAAGGAGATCGTCCCTTGGTTCAGCAGGAACTACATCCTCAGGATGAAGGACGCGAAGTCGACGGAGATCCCAGTCAGCCGGTCACAGACCAAGCGGCTGCGGGAGTACCTGAAGCTGTAGCCGCGACCGACGTCTCCGTCGCCACGGGTCTCGATCTCCCCGCCGCCGATATCACCACGGCTGCTGTGGACATGTACGCCGCGTACGACGCCCCCTCAGACATGGAGCAGCCTGGCGAATCAGTCACTCAGGGATTGCCTGATGGGTTCAAGGCGGAACCGTCCGAGGCGAGCGCTGAGGCCGGCATTGCACTATCTCCGGCTGAGGCGACTGCGGCCCAGATGCGCCTCGAGTACGACGATCGCAGTGCGATGTACATGCATCGGCTCAATGTCTGGAAGGACGAGCTGGTGGCCTGGTTCAAGACCCTGGCATCAGCGGCGGTCTACGCCACGCTGATCGTGACGTTCGGGTTCCAAGTGGCCCGGGTCGAAGGGCAAAGCATGGCGCCGACCCTGGCTGACCAGGACCGGCTCATCGTCAACAAGCTGGCCTACCGGATGGGCGAGCCGCGCCGCGGCGACATCGTGATGCTCTACTACCCGTTGAATCCTGACAAATCGTTCGTCAAGCGGGTGATGGCACAGGAGGGCGACCAGGTTCGCATCGTCGACGGCCGCGTCTTCGTGAACGACGTCCCGACCGTTGATGATTTCGTGCTGCCTGAATACCGCAGCCACGACGACTTCGGCCCGACGATCATCCCAGAGGGCTACGACTTCGTCATGGGCGACCACCGGAACAACAGCTCCGACAGCCGCCATTGGGGTATGGTCCCGAAACGGTACATCATCGGAAGAGTGCAGCTACGCTGGTGGCCCATTCCCACAGCCCGCGTGTTCTGACGAACGACCGCTACTCTGCGGTCGTCACCGTTCTCTACCGCGTTCTCTTCCTCAATCTCGCGGTCGCGATTGCGAAGATCAGCCTCGGGTACATGACCGGGACAGTCTCGATCCTGACCGATGGCCTGCATTCCCTCACGGACTCCGCCTCGAACGTGGTCGGCCTGGTCGGCGTGTCGGTGGCACGGCGCCCTCCGGATGCGAACCATCCTTATGGCCATCGGAAGTACGAAACGATGGCCTCGATCGCGATCGTCGTCTTCCTGATCGTCGTCCTTGTCCAGGTCCTGAGCTCGGCCGTCGAACGCCTCCTGCATGGCGGCACCCCGCGAGTATTTCCGGAAGGGATCGCCGTCATGGTCGTGACGCTGGCGACCAATATCTTCGTGGTGATCTATGAGATGCGCGAGGGCTACCGCCTTAACAGCGAGATCCTGCGCGCCGACGCCAGGCATACACGCAGCGACGTCCTCACCTCGATCGCGGTGCTCGGTGCTCTCATAGGCGTGTGGTACGGGTATCCGCTGCTCGACCCCCTGGCAGCCATCCTCGTCGCCGGCTTCATCGGTCACGCCTGCTGGACCATCGCCAAGGATGCGTCGCGTATTCTCGCTGATGAGATCGTTATTGCCGAGGAGGCCGTGCGCCTGGTGGTTACGAGCGTCCCTGAGGTGCTCGGCTGCGAGAAGATCCGCACCAGAGGCTCCGCCGACTTCGCATTCATGGATCTACATGTCTGGCTCGATCGGCAGACGCCACTCCACGACGCCCACGCGACTTCGCACGTCGTCAAGGACCTGCTGATCGCCAGATTTCCGCAGCTCGAGGATGTCATCATCCACATCGAGCCGCCACCCCCAGGGCACTAGGCGCTCGAATGGCGGACCTGCTCGTCTCGATCTTCACGACCGACATCCTCCCGATCTTCCTGGTCGCCGGAACCGGATTTCTACTCGCACGATACGTCGCCGTTCCGGTGCGCGCCATTTCCAGCGTCATCTTCAACGCGCTGGCGCCATGCCTCGTATTCAACATGCTGGTCACGTCGTCGATTGCCGCCGGCGACTTCGGACGCATGGTGCTGTTCTGCCTGCTGACAACGGCCATCCTCGGCGTGCTGGCACGGCTCGTCGCGATTCCGCTGCGCCTCGATCGTCCCGAGCTGGCGGCATTCCTGCTCGTGGTGCTGTTCTCGAACACCGGCAACTTCGGCCTGCCGGTTGTGCTGTTTGCGTTCGGGCGCGAGGCGCTGGCGTTCGCCACGGTGTACTTCGTCACGAGCGCCGTGCTGGCCTACACCCTTGGCGCGTTCCTCGCGGCAAGCGGTCGCCGTTCCGTCGCGCAAGCCTTGCTCGGCATCCTCAGAATCCCGGTGATCTATGGATTTACCGCGGCGTGCCTCGTGCTGCTGCTGGGATTCGGGATGCCGATCGCGGTCATGCGACCCATCGGCCTCCTGAGCGATGCGGCCCTGCCGATGATGATGCTGGCCCTAGGCATGCAGCTCGAACGCGCGGTCACGCCCAAGAGGCCTACTGTGGTCGCGGCCGCCGTCGGATTATCACTGCTGGTATCCCCGGCCGTGGCACTCCTGGTCGGGAGCGGAATAGGACTGGCTGGTGCGGCGCTTCAGGCGGCGGTGGTCGAGGCGTCCATGCCTGCGGCGGTCGTCACCACCATCCTGGCACTCGAGTTCGACCTGGACCCGGCCTTCCCCACCGCTGTCGTGCTGGCGACGACCGTGCTCAGCCCGTTCACCGTCACGGTGCTGATCGCGTTCCTCCAGCGCGTAGGGTGACGGGAATAGGCCGTTACGACTTGACCGGGGCTTTACGCCGACGCGTGTAGTCACCCGATCGGCCGCCGCGCTTCTCGACCACGCAGATGTCGCCGATCACCATCTCCCGGTCGACCGCCTTGACCATGTCGTAGATAGTGAGCGCCGCAATCGAAACGGCGGTTAACGCCTCCATCTCCACGCCGGTCGGTGCATTCGTCCGCACGCGCGCCTCAATCCGGTAGCCGCGGCGCGTCGGCTTCAGCTCGACGCTGACGTGGGTCAGCGGCAGCGGATGGCACAGCGGGATCAACCCCGAGGTCTGCTTCGCCGCCATGATGCCCGCCAGCCGCGCCGCCTGGAGCGGGTCGCCCTTCGCAACGGCGCCGGTCCGGATCAGCCGCAGCGCGGCGGCGCTCATGGTGATCTCTCCACGAGCGAGGGCTTCGCGTGCGGTGACGGCCTTGCCGCCCACGTCCACCATCCGTGCCTTGCCGTCGGGGCCGACGTGCGACAGCTTCTTAGACTGCATCCGCTCCCTGCGCGAGGTAAAACGACAGGCTCTCGAGCGACACGGTGAGATCGACGCCCTTCAGCTTCACCTCGGCTGGCACCTTCAGCGCACCGGGCGAAAAGTTCAGAATGGCCTTAATCCCTGCTGCGACGACCTGGTCCACCACGGCCTGCGCGTGAGGCGCCGGGACGGCAATGACCGCAATGTCGAGGCGATCGCGCTTCGCGACTTTCTTGAGCGCCTTGATGTCATGGATGGGCACGCCACCTCGCGACACGTGACCGATCTTCCCGTCGGCCGCGTCAAACATCGCCGCGATCTCGAACCCCTCCTGGCGGAAACCGGGATAATCGGCCAGCGCCAGCCCGAGATTGCCCGCACCCATGATGGCGACGCGCAGCCGACGGTCGAGCCCGAGAATCTGGCGCAGATGCTGCCGCAGGTCCGTCACGTAGTAGCCAACCCCCCGCACGCCGAACTCGCCAAAATACGCGAGATCCTTTCGAATCTGAGCGGCGTTCAGGTGAAACTGCTCGGCGAGCGCCCGCGACGAGATCGTGTGGACGCCGTCAGCATCTAGCCTGTTGAGGCAACGGAGGTACACCGACAGACGATTGGTCGTGAGCTCGGACACCTGCTCAGGTGTCTGGCGCCGCTTGTTCGGCCGGTTCACAAGCGTCAATGCTACCACCCCTCGCCGCGGCCTCATCGGCACGGATGACTTGGACCTCGTCACGTGGCGACTCCGCCTCCCCCTGGCTCTCACCGTCTGCGTGGCGAGGGGGAAAGTAGAATGATCCCGTGCGCCACCTCTCCGCCCTTGTGGCGGTGGTCCTCCTGCTTTCGGTGACACCGACGCCTGCCCTGGCCAGACAGAACTCCCCTGGGCGCAGGCTGACTACGGTCGATGCACTTAAACAGTTTCCCGGCTACTTTCACCTCCAGAACGTACTGCTCCGCGGTGAGTTCACGGCCGAAGGCGGACGCGTCACCTTTCGCGCGGCCGGTCAGGACATGCCTGTGGAACTCGCGGACGGCGCCGCCACGCTAGACGGCCCTGTCGAGATTCGTGCGCAGCTCGTCGACGTCGGAAGGCTCGAGATCGGCGACCCGCGAGTCCCGTTTTCTGACGGCCGTACACCGGAACGTTGGCCACGCCCCGGTGAGGAACTGGTTCTCCACGTGACAGGGGTCACCGCAGCCCAACCCGCCACCATGCCGTCAATACGCGCTCTGGCGCTCGAGCCGTGGAGGTTCGACGGCCAGAAGGTCACCATCATCGGCCAGTTCAGGGCCAGGAATGTGTTTGGCGATCTGCCGGCTGCGCCAGGGAAAGCGCGCTACGAATTCGTCGTGCGCTCGGCAGACGGCGCGATCTGGGTCACGGGACTACGGCCGAAGGGCCGCAACTCCGAGCTGGCCATCGACTCACGGGTGGATACCAGCCGATGGGTTCAGATCAGCGGGACCGTCGCCCGCGAACGCGGGCACGTCATGATTGAGGGCACGATGTTCGCCGACGCTCAGGTGCCCGCCGCGACGGCGTCGGCCGACGAAGACACAGAGCCGCCGGCACCGGTCGCCCCCCTCGAAGTGGTTTTCAGTTCACCCACGCCGAACGAGAGCGACGTGCCGTCCGGCACGACCGTGCGCGTGCAGTTTTCGCGTGGCGTCAATCCGGCCACTCTTACGGGCAACATCCGCGCCTTTTACGCAGGCGCCGCGCCAGATGCCGCGCCGATCCCGATTCTGCAGTCCTACGACGCCGCCAGCCGCGCCATCGTCATCAGATTCCCGCAGCCGCTGGAACGATTCAGCGCAGTGCGCATCGAGCTGCTCGGTGGGCTCAAGGCGTTTGACGGGGGTGCCTTTGCCCCCTGGACGCTGAGCTTCACGATCGGCGATTGAGAACCCTCGTGGCCATCAGGTCCACACAGGTCCCTCATCAAGCAGCCGCTGCACTTCCGCGCGAACGCGCCTGATCAGAACATCGCGATCATCAACTGTAAGCCCCTCGGTCGGAATTGGCGTGCCAATCCGTACGCTGACATGCACCGGCCGGATGAACGCGCTCCCCGCTCGCATCGCGGCCCTGCCACCGCGAACGGCGACCGGCACGATCGGGCACTGCGCCTCGATGGCCATCATGAAGCCGCCCTTCTTGAACGGCAGCAGCTCCCCCGTCCGACTGCGTGTCCCTTCCGGGAAGATGAGGAACGAGTTGCCGGCCCGAATCGATCGCGCGCCTTCTCCAATTGAGGCGAGCGCCTTCTCCCGGTTTCCCCGGTCGACGGCGACGAAGCCCCCGACATCGAAGACCGTGCCCATCAACGGCACCTTGTGCAGCTCGGCTTTATAGAGGACGTGAAGCTGAGGGTGCAGTCCCATGAACAGCACGGGCGGATCGACGTTGCTCTCGTGGTTCGAACAGAACACGACTGATCGGTCCGGCACCTGCTCGCGCCCCACAACACGGTAGCGAATGCCCGCGACGGCCAGCGCAAGGCCGACGCCTCCATGTCCGAGCGCGTACATGCCACGCTTCCAGCGAAACCAGCCTCCGACAATCAGGCTGATCGGGGCGACGATGACGATATAGAGCACCATCGCGATATAGGTCACGACGGAACGAATGGCGGCGATGGCGTCGGCAGGCATGTACAAGAAATCGCCCGGGTGGAGATCCACCCGGGCGGACAAAGAAGCTAGCTCACCTGAAATGTTTGCCGGTTACGACGCGCGGGCAGCGCGACGCGGCGCAGCGGCGACCACCACTGCGGCGGCCTTGATCGGCTTGGAAATCTTCGCTCTGGAGGTCTGGCGGGCCACGTTGCGCGCCTTCACCAGGAAGCACTTCTCGAGCGCATGATCCACCTTGGCCTCAACCTCGAGTGCCTTCTCGCGCATCACTTCGGAAATCTCCGAGATGATCAGCGCCTTCGCGCGATCGAGCATCCGCTTCTCGCGGAACGAGAGGCTCTTCGACTTGCTGAGGAAGGTCAGGCTCTTGAGGACATCGGCCATGTCGTAGATCGACCCGGTCCGCATCTTGTCGGAATTGTCTTTGAAGCGGCCTTTCCAATTCTGATGGTTGTCGATCTTGCCGTCGCCCAGGAGGCCGAACAGGCGCTCGACTTCCTCGTCTGTGATCGCCTTGCGAAGTCCGACGCCATCGACATTGGCGACGGGCACCAGCACCGTCGTGTCATTGGAAACAATTCGAAGATGAAAAAATCCGCAGGTCGTTCCAAGAATGGTTTTTTCTTCGACGCGTTCTACGATGCCGAGCCCGTGGTTCGGGTAGATGACCTTGTCGCCGACCTGGAATGTCACATTTCCCCCGTTGCAGGTAGGTTGTGGTAGGACCGGTCTCGCTGCCGGAAAAGCACTCGTGAGTATAGCGCAGTAACCTTGGTCATTCAACGAAAATTGGCCGAAAAACGCTCGATTTTGGCAGTTCAGCCCTGTAGATGGCCCATTGGCTGATCGACTTCCCTCGGCCAAAGCCCTAGCTAAGGACGCGTAACTGTTGCAGCACGAGGACTTGCCGCTCAGTTATGGAATTACAATTTGCGTGGGCGCAGTGTAGAGATTCCCTCACTCATCCAGCCAAAGACCTGCCGGACCTTCAGTACCAGCCGCTACAATCCCGGGATGCTCACTGCCGCCATCGCACTTTTCGCCCTGGTCAGCGCACAGGTGCGGATTCCAGATGTCCCGTTTCTCGCCACGCCTGATGATGTCGTCGATCGGATGCTGGACATGGCAAAGGTGGGGCCTGGTGACGTGGTCTACGACCTCGGATGCGGGGACGGTCGCATCGTGATTGCCGCCGCACGCAAGTTTGGGGCGCGCGGAGTGGGAGTCGACATTAACCCCGTCCGCGTTGCCGAAGCGAACGAAAACGCCCGGAAGGCCGGCGTCGAGAATCTTGTGACATTTCGGGTGCAGGACGTCATGGAAACGGACGTGTCCGAAGCCACGGTCGTAACGCTCTACATGCTCGCGGAGATCAACGTAAAGCTCCGTCCGAGACTGACGGTACAGCTCCGGCCAGGTGCGCGAATTGTGTCGCATACCTTCGGCATCGGCGATTGGGAGCCAGAGCAGGTGGTGACCTTCAAGGACAAAATGGGCACCATGCGAACGCTGTATCGCTGGACGGCTGACGGAAAGATTCGACCCTAGCGCGCCGCCCGGGCCGTCGCCAGTCCGACGAGGTCCTCAATGAGCCGAGTGTATGTTCGGCCGGACTTGCGCGCGGCCATGGCAAACTCGGCCTTCGAGCTCAGCCAGGGATTCGGATTCACCTCGATGACGTGCACGCGCCCATCCGGTTGCAGCCGCATGTCCACGCGACCGTAGTCGCGCAATTCCAACGCCGCATAGGCGGCTACAGCGGTCTTCTGGAGCACCGCCACGGTTTCCTCCGGCAGGTCCGTGGCGATGGCTGACTTCGTGTCGCGGTAGGCCGC
>CANJYC010000008.1 GCA_947478985.1 Acidobacteriota bacterium
AATCTTCAGATTGTCGGACACGCAGCCGATTATGCCGCAGACGACCTATTCGACCTTCACGCTTGTCGTCGTGGTCGCCGTCCGGTTCAAGCTGTCGCGAACGGTCGTCCGGACCGTGTAAGTGCCCAGCGCATCGAACGTGTGCTTGGCCTGGGCCGCCGACGTTGTCTCCGTCGAGGTGCCATCACCCCAGACCCACGTGTAGTCGGCAATCGTGGCTCCGGCCCCGACAGTGGCGCCACCGGCGTCGAAGTTCGTCGACACCCCAACCTTGACCGGCGTCGGCGACACCCCCACGGTTCCCACCGATGGCAGGTCCGGTGCTGCGACTGCCACAGTCTGCGTCGAGGGCAGGCTGCTCGCGCCGGCCGCATCGATAACCGTCAACGTGACGGTCTTGTTACCACTGGCGCTGTATGACTTGGTGACGATCATGCCGGTGCCGGTATTGCCGTCCCCGAAGTTCCAGCGGTATGTGCACGCCGTGCCGCACGCTGCGCCCTCATCGGTCGATGCGCCGGCGTTGAATGTGACGACCTCGTTAACCTTGGGAGCGGCCGGCGCGAACGCGAAGGACGCCGTCGGCACGGTCCCATTGAGCGGCGTGAGGCCGATCCCCAAGGTGCGGCTGGCCTGGACCGCCACCCCGTTGCCATCGACGGGCGTGAGGGCCACGGAGATAAGGTCGCCGACCGAGGAGCTCGGAGGTGCCGTGATGAGAATGCTGGCCAGACCATTTCCGTCGGTCGTGATTTCTGTCGCGGATACAACCATCCCATTGGGTCCGGTTGCCTGAAGCAGGAATCGCTGATTCTCGGCGGGCTTGCCTGCCACGTCTCGCACCTGAACAGTGACGATCGCCTGGGACGCACCATCCCGACGAATCACGGTCGCGCTCGTGGTGACGATGACGTCCAGCGCGAACACCGACGGGCCGCTGATGCCCGGCGGTGTCTGCTGCTCGAGCGAACAGCCGGACGCGAGCAGTGCCAGCGCGAGGCCGAAGATCGCGGATGACAGGCCGAGATGTCTACGCTGGTTCCTCATCATGGTGTCGTCCTGTTTACTGATCCGCGAAGTTGCCAAAATTCACCGCCATGCGCCCCGATGCCGTGACATCGCTGCCGGTCTGGTCCTTGCCGTAGAAGGTCACCTCAGCGATGGTTGAGATGATGACGCCGCTCGTGCGCAGCGCCAGCAGCGGCGCCTCACGCTTGGCGATGTTCCGGACCAGCTCGAACCCGTTCGTGGAGGTCCCTCCGGCGGACACCGTGAAGGTGACGGCCGAATCGAAGGCAAACGGCACGTCGACACCTTGCACGTTGCGTCCGTCCGTCCTGGTGTATTCCACCCTGTAGCGAGTGAAGGTGACCTGATTGAGCAGCGACGGCGCATTAGGCGAGGCCACGCTGCCAGGATTCTTCAGGAGCAGCGCCATCGTGATCTGCCCGAGGTCATTGAAGAAGGTGGCACACGGCGCCTGTGGCGTGCACGGCGCGGGTGTGGTGAGCAGCGTTTCGACGTCCGACAACAGTGGATTCCCGAACTGGCTTGGATTCGAGCCCGGTGCCGCCTGAAGCAGAATGGTCGTGACCTGCACCGGAGACCGCCCCAGGCGCGCGACATCGCCACACCCCGAGGCGAGCACTGCCAGGCCGACACAGCTCAACGATCTGATAAGGGTCGTTCTCACAGCCATCACTCCTACAGCCTGATAATCCGCGGCGTGATGAAAATCCGCAGCTCGCGGCTCTCGTCGGTAACGCTCTCGCGCTTGAACAGCCAGCCGAGGAGCGGAATCTGGTGGAGCCCCGGAGTCCGATCGTCGGCTGACTGCTCGCGGCTCACATAGATGCCGCCGATGACTGTGGTCTCCCCGTTGCTGACCAGCACCTGCGTCACGGCGCGCTGCGTGTCGATGGGCGGAATGCCACCGACCTGGCGGCTGAAATCCGGCGAAGCGTTCTCGACGGAGATGCGCATGATGACGGTGTCGGCGGCCGTGATCTGCGGCGTCACGCGGAGCGTGAGAGCCGCGTCCTTGAAGGACACCGTCACGGTGTTGTTCGCGACGGTCTGAATCGGGATCTGAACGCCCTGCGTGATCTCAGCCTCGATATTGTTCTGGGTCGACACCCGCGGAGTTGACAGCAGCCGGCCCTGCCCCTGCCGCTCGAGCGCCGAGAGCGCCACGTCGAGGTTCACGGCCCCGTTGACGGACCCGAGGGCCAGTCCGATGGCGCTTGTGGCCGCGCTGACGCCCAGATTGACCCCGGTCGAGGTCGGCGTATCACCCTGCTGTCCACCGGTGCGGCCGCCGATGGCGGCCTGATTCGGGAACGCCAGCGGA
Source organism: Acidobacteriota bacterium (assembly GCA_947478985.1). GTDB lineage: Bacteria > Acidobacteriota > Vicinamibacteria > Vicinamibacterales > UBA2999 > CANJYC01. Next base: position 2,351 of record CANJYC010000008.1, read on the forward strand.
ATCGAATTGCCGAGCGCCTGTGCGGCCTGGCCGTTAAAGCCCCACTGCACACCGAGGGCACGTGAGAACTCGCGTGTCGTCTGGACGATGCGCGCCTCAATCTCCACCTGCGGCTCCGGGCGATCGAGCGTGACGAGCAGGGACATCGCGCGTGTCAGGCGCTCGTCGAGGTCGGTAATGATGATCGTGTTCGTGCGCGGGTCGGTCTGGATCGAGCCCCGCGATGACAGCACCGTCGCGGTCAGGAGCGGCCGCAGGTCCTCGGCCTTGGCATAGCTCAGGGCGCGCGTCACCGTTTTCAACTCGCCGGACAGCGCGCGTTCATCGTCAAGCTTGCGGCGCTGCCCTTCCTCCTCAGCGAGGACCGTCAGCGGAGCGATGCGCACGATGGTGCCGTCGATGGCGTACCCGAGCTTGTTCGCCCGCAGGATGATATCGAGCGCCTGATCCCACGGCACGTCACGCAGCGCGACGTCGACGGTCCCCTGAATCGTCGGGTCGATGACGACGTTGAGGCTGCTGATTTCCGCGAACGTGCGCAGGACAGCGCGAAGATCCGCGCCCTGGAAATCGAGACTCACCGCATCCCCCGTGAATCGGCTGGGTGCCGCGCTGCTGGCGGGCCCCTGTGCCGGAGCCGCGGCACCCGGCGCCGGCTGCGTCGGCGCCGGCCCTGCAGGTCCCTGGGCGGCGCGCGGAGGAGCCTGCCCCTGCGCGAGCGCGGACATCGGGTCCCGCACAACGGGCCTCCTGCCCGCTGCCGTGTCCGGCAGGGGCGAACGATCGAGGCGATCAGCTTCGACAAAAATCACATTGCGGGAACTGCGAACGCGTGGACGCATCGGCTGCGCCAGCGTCATCTGAATACGCGCGACATTGACACCATCCGCGCCCTTGACGCTTTCCACCTTCACGGCCGACACCGGATGACGCGGGTCGGCACTGAACTCGTCGGCGAAGCCGAGCGCCACCACGTCACGCAACTCCACGACAAAGGTGCGCGGGTCTGGCTGCGAGGCGATGTACGCGACCGGGTCAGAGGACTCGATACTGATGACCCCGGCGCTGGCGCCGACACGCGAGCCGATCTTCCTGAGCATCGACACGTCGGTGCCCCTGGCACCGGCGCGCAGCACCGGCATCAGGGCCGCTGCGACCGCGAGGCACAGGGCGAGGAGCATGACTGGTCGAAATCGGGATCGCATCTACTTAGCCTCATCGTTCTGGCGGATGGTTTTCCGCACGTCTCGCTGCTTTTCAAGCGACAGCGGATCATTCACCGGCTGCACGATCACGAGCGCGTTCTGCGTGATCGATCGAATCGTGCCGTCGAACAGCCGGTCGCCGACGCGGACGATATACGTCCGGCCGTCGGACCCCTGCAGCATCGCCACATACCCGTCACGACCCTGCAATGTCCCTTTGAGGGTCACCTCTGCCGCTTCCATTCCTGCGAGCCCGGCAGGACGAATGCCGCTCGCCGACCGTGAGGCATCGGCGCCGCGTCGCAGCAGACTTACAAACGGGTCGCGCCGCCCACCCGGGTCGTAATCGAAGCCCTTCGGCTCGAGCGGCACCTCCACCCCGTCGGCCTTCGCTGGCGGCGCACCCTGTCGGGCTGGCAGCGAAGCGGGCTGGGCCGGCGCCGTCTGGGCCCATGCCAACGCGGGCATGAGCAGGAGCATGACGGCCGAACACGCGCGGATTACGTTCGTCATTCCGTCTTTGACCCGGCAGGCGGCTTCGCGCCGGCCTGTCCGGTGGTCGTTGGCGTTTCGATCAGCACAAAGGTCGTCGCGATACACTCCGCCGTGATCGTGGCGCTGCCGCCCGGCGTGCTCTTTCCGCTGATGTGAATGCTGCCGACGTTGATGATGCGAGGGAACTTGCTGACGCGTTCCAGGAAGTCTCCCAGGTCGTGGTAAGTGCCTTCGAGCTGCAGCCCGATCGGCCACTCCATATGCATCTGCTTGCGCGCCACCGCCTGTGGCATGAAGCCTCGGATGGTGAGGTTTGACTCCGTGGCCATCCCCTGCACCCGGCGCAGCAGGTCGGCAACGTCCTGCTCTTCCGGCAGCACGACGCGTAGCCGCTCGAGCTGCGCCTCGAGCGAGGCGATCTCGCGTCGAAACTCCGGCAGTCTACGTGCGGTTGCCAGGCCACGGTCGATATCCGCGCGGATACCTGCCAACTGCTGCTCTCTCTGAACGATGCTCTCCTGCGCCGGCTGTGCGAAGTAGGTCCAGAACACCGCGACGGCCACAAGGGAGAGCGCGGCAAACGCGCCAACCTGCCCGTACCAGGGAAGCTTGCTGAGGCTGATGTTCATTTCGCGGGCGCCCCCTGCGGCGCCAGCTGTGCCTTCACCGTGAAGTTGATCACGTCGACCGTCGGACCCGATGGCGCGCCCGCGCTCGCCGCACTTTCCACCTGGCTGCTGACGATCTCGATGGGCCGCTTCATGAGCGTGCCGTTTCCGAGATTGCCCACGAAATCTGACAACGAGATCAGCGTGGTGCTGCGGCCAGTGATCGTGACCTCGCCGGCGTCCTGCTTCAAATCAGTCAGCCAGATCAGGTCCGGAAGGCTCCGGCTCACGTGGTCGAGCAACTGGGCGGGAACGCTCTGGCCGCTGCGCAATTGCTCAATAAGCGCCACCCGCTGCTGCAGTTGCGCCCGGCGCTGCTCCCCTTGGCGGACTTCCGCCAGCACAGTCTGGAGGCGCGCCGCGTCCTGCTGCGCCGAGGCAATGTCGGTATCGAGCCGCGTTGAGGTCTCGTTGAGCGACCAGTACCACCAGCCAAGGCCCAACGCCGTGACAACCAGAACCAGGCTGCACGCCAGGGTGATCCGCTGGCCAACGTCAAAGGCGACGGCTTTCTTGACGTTTCTCCGTTCGACGCCGAGCAGGTTGATGCGAATCACCGATCGCTCACCTTTCTCAGCGCGAGGCCGACGGCCACAGCCGCGGTCGCCGCAGAGTCGGCGGGGTCGCCCATGAGCGTGCGGACATCCCAGACAACTGCGCGAAAGGGATCGAAGTCCTCAACCGGAGCATTGAATCGCTCCTGCAGCATCTCGCGGAAGCCGTCGACACGTGATGCGCCTCCGCTCAACATGATCCGGTCCAGCTGATCGGACGACGCGGTGGCCTTGAAGAAGTCGAAGGTCTTCTGCACTTCGAGCAGCACATTCTCGGTGATGGCGTGCAGGACGGGACGGGCCTCCTCGAAGGTCGCACCGTCGACCGGAATCCCCTTCTTCAACTGCTCGGCAAGGTCGAACGGCAGATCGAGTTCCTTCTGCACCGCCTCGGTATAGGCGTTGCCCCCCATCGAAATATCGCGCGTGAACACCGACTGGTCGCCCTGCAGGATATTGATGTTGATCGCGCTCGCCCCAGCGTTGAGCAATACCACCACGCGGCCGGGCTCCAGCCCGTAGTTGACCTCGTAGGCGTTCTGCAGCGCGAAGGCGTCGACATCAACAATGACCGGCGTTCGGCCAGCCTGGGCAATCACCCCGGTGTAGTCGCCGATCTTTTCCTTCTTCGCCGCCACCAGCAGGACTTCCATGCTGCCGCGCGATTCCGGGCCGGTGCCGGCATCGAGAATCTGATAGTCCAGATTGACGTCCTGGATATCGAACGGGATGTACTGCTCAGCTTCCCAGTAGATCGATTCGCTCAGTTCCGATTCCGTCATCACCGGTAAGGTGATTTTCTTGACGATCACTGCATTACCGGAGAGCGACGCACAGACATCCCTGGCCTTGAATGCCTTGTTCCCGTCGAAGAGGCGTCGAATGGCGTCGGCAACCGCCCCGGCATCGATGATGGCGCCATCGACAATCGCATCGGCAGGCACCGGTTCGCTGCCATACGCGGTCACGCGATAGGCACGCCCGGACACCTTGAGCTCGACGGCCTTCACGGCGCTAGAGCCGATATCGAGCCCAACGATTGCCTTTGATTTGCCAAACACCATGGTCACTCCCGGCGGTCTTCGATTCCTGTGGCACCGACTTCCCGCTGCCGACTTGAGTTTGGCAACGGCCGTGCCACGGCCCATCCATGACAAAAATCGTTAATCCCGCCTTCGACACTGCCTGCGACGTTCCGAACCGCGACGTGATGGCCGTTCCTGCTAACCAGAACGGTCGTCCACTTACATTTTCTGTAGTAGCCAGGTCCGCCTACGGACCCGTAGACCCTGTTTATCGGCCGTTCCGGTTGGCGCGACATATCGCGGCCTCGCTGCCGCGCGAGCAACTCCCATGGCGACGCACACTTGACAGCACTCATGGGCATCCGTATCATTGGGGTTTGCGGCTGTAGGTCTTTCTCTTGACAGATCGGGACGTCCCGGTCGGGGACCCGCCCGTGAAGGATTCCCTTATTCATGCGTACGTTCGTCCCGAGCGCAAAAAGCGCTGATAGCCGGTGGCACGTCATCGATGCCAATGGTCAGGTCCTCGGCCGGGTGGCGACTCTCGCCGCCAAGATGCTGCAGGGTAAGCACAAGGTGACTTACACCCCATATATCGATATGGGTGACCACATCGTCATCATCAATGCGGGACAGGTCACGCTGACCGGCCGCAAAGAAGAACAGAAAATCTACCGCCGTCACAGCGGATACGAAGGTGGCCTGCGCGAAGAGCGTGCTGCCGTGGTGCGCAAGCGCCAGCCAATCCGCCTGGTGGAGGAAGCCGTCCGCGGCATGCTGCCGAAGACAAAGATGGGCGACGCCATGTATCGCAAGCTGAAGGTCTACGCGGGCGACTCGCATCCGCACGCCGCCCAGCAACCCACGTCACTCGAGGTCGCGCAATAGTGGCAACGATCGAATACTACGCAACTGGCCGCCGCAAGACATCCGCCGCCCGCGTGTTCCTCCGCCCAGGCACCGGCACCATCACCGTCAACCATCGCGAATTCGCCAACTTCTTCCCGACCGAGACGCAGCGCATGAATGTGCGCCGTCCGCTCGTGCTGACTGAGAACGCCGAGAAGTGGGACATTCTGGCCACGGTCGCCGGCGGCGGCGTGAATAGCGCGGCCGGGGCTGTTCGTCTCGGCATTGCGCGGGCCCTGGTCGCCTTCAACGCAGAACTGCGGAAGGCGTTAAAAAAGGACGGTCTACTGACGTCCGACTCGCGCATCAAAGAACGCAAGAAGTACGGCATGGCTGGCGCCCGCAAGCGGTTCCAGTTCAGTAAACGTTAACGAGAGAGGGAGGAGCTTTGCCCGGTATCGCGATGAAGGATTTGCTGGAGGCGGGGGTTCACTTCGGCCACCAGACCAAGCGGTGGAATCCGAAGATGAAGGAATACATCTTCGGCGAACGAAACGGCATCTACATCCTCGATCTGAACAAGACGGCCAAACGGTTCAGGGATGCCGAGGAGTTCGTTACGAACCTCGCAGCGGATGGCAGGACGATCCTCTTCGTCGGCACCAAGCGGCAGGCCCAGGACGTCATTTCCGAGGAAGCGCAGCGCTGCGGGATGTATTACATCAATCAGCGTTGGCTCGGCGGCCTCCTGACCAACTTCACGACCATTCAGCGCAGCCTTGGACGTCTCCGGGACATCGAGGCCATGGCGACGGACGGTCGGTACGACACGCTCTCGAAGAAGGAGATCGCGAAGAACGAGAAGGAGAAGCGAAAACTTCTCAAGAATCTCGAAGGTATCCGCACGATGTCGCGGCTGCCCGACGCCATCTTTGTCGTCGATACGCGCAAAGAGAAGATCGCTGTCGACGAGGCGCGCAAGTTGAAGATTCCGGTCATCGGCGTCGTCGACACCAATTGCGACCCCGACGAGGTGGACTACGTCATTCCAGGCAATGACGACGCGCTTCGCTCGATTCGTCTGTTCACATCGAAAATCGCCGAAGCGATCAGTGCGGGCCGCGGCATGCGGGAATCGCGAATCGCCGAGGAGGATGCGGCGCGTGCCGAAGAGGCCGCGCAGGCCGATTCAGCGGCGCGACTGGCCCGCAGCGTGCGGCCGACGCGGCGCGAGCAGACCCCGACCCCGACCCCGACTCCGGCCGGCGCGTAAGCCTGCTGGATACTTGTGCTGCGCCGGCCCTGTGCCGGCGCTTTTTCTGTACGGAGCGGTGACACACGCATCGACCGCGGCTTCCGTACCCCGTGCGGCTGAATATCGGAGAGGTAAGAGATGGCGACGATTACGGCGGACCTGGTCAAGCAGCTGCGCGACAAGACGGGCGCAGGAATGATGGAGTGCAAAGCGGCGCTCACCGAAGCCAACGGCAACATGGACGAGGCGGTCACGCTGCTCCGCAAGCGCGGGCTGGCGCAGGCGGCCAAGCGTGCCGGACGGGCAACCGCACAGGGCGTCATCGGCAGCTACATCCACATGGGCGGCCGCATCGGCGTTCTCCTCGAGGTGAATTGCGAGTCCGACTTCGTGGCGCGCACGGACGACTTCCAGAACCTGGTCAAGGAAATCGGGATGCACATCGCCGCCGCCGACCCGAAGTGGGTACGCCGCGAGGAGGTGCCCGCCGAGGCCATCGAGAAGGAACGGGCGATCTACCGTGCCCAGATGGAAAGCACCGGCAAGCCCGCCAACGTCATCGACAAGATCATCGAAGGCAAACTCGGCAGCTTCTACCAGCAGTTCGTGCTGCTGGACCAGCCGTCGATTCGCGATGGCAGCGTGACGATCGCGCAACTGGTCGCGCAGGCCACCGCCAAGACTGGCGAGAATATCCAGGTGAGCCGCTTCGTCCGCTTCCGGGTCGGCGAAGGCACCGAATAGTTCGGAACGGGGACGCGGGCCGAAGACCGATATAATCTCTTCTCGTGTCCGACTCCCCGTCTGCCTCCCCCGCTCCCGTCTACAAACGCGTCCTGCTCAAGCTCTCAGGCGAAGCCCTGATGGGCGATCAACAGTTCGGCGTCGATCCCGTCGTCGCCACGCGCATCGCGCGCGACGTGGGCGATGTCCAGAGCATGGGCGTGCAGACGGCCATCGTCATCGGCGGTGGCAACATCTTCCGCGGACTGGCCGCCAGTGCCCGCGGCATGGACCGAGCCACTGCCGACTACATGGGCATGCTGGCGACCGTCATTAATGCCCTGGCCCTCCAGGACGCGCTCGAGCAAATCAATGTCGTCACCCGCGTGGTGACGGCCATTGAAATGCGAGCCGTGGCCGAGCCGTTCATCCGGCGCCGGGCGATCCGCCACCTCGAAAAGGGGCGGGTGGTGATCTTCGCCGCCGGAACGGGCAATCCCTACTTCACGACCGACACAGCCGCGGCGCTCCGCGCCATGGAAATCAAGGCCGACGCCATCCTCAAGGGAACGAAGGTCGATGGCATCTACACGGCGGATCCCATGCTCGACCCGTCCGCCACAAAGTTCCCCACTATCTCGTACCTGCAGGTACTCGAGCGGCAGCTCAAGGTCATGGACACCACGGCCATCTCGCTGTGCATGGACAACCGGCTGCCGATCGTCGTGTTCAATCTTCGCCAGGCGGGCAACGTGCGCCGCGTGGTACTCGGCGAGCCCATCGGCACGACCGTGTCGGTGCTGTGAGTAAAGGGACATGGAATTCAACGATCTGAAAGGTCTGTTCGGTGTAGTCAAGACGCGTATGGACGTCTCGATTGAGCGCGTCCGCAAGGACCTGGCGAACGTCCGAACGGGCCGTGCCAGCGTCGGCATGCTCGACGGCATCCACGTCGAGGCCTACGGCTCGAAGATGCCGCTCAATCAGGTGGCCGTGCTCTCGATTCCGGAACCGGCCCTGATGGTGGCGCAGCCGTTCGACCCGTCCTTGCTGGCGGTCATCGAGAAGGCGATCCGCACGTCCGACCTCTCGCTCAACCCTCAGAGCGACGGCAAGGTTATCCGGATTCCGATTCCGTCGCTCACCGAAGAGCGTCGCAAGGAACTCTCACGGCACGTGCACAAGCAGGCGGAGGAAGGGCGCAACGGTGTGCGTCAGGTCCGCCGCGATGCCAATGACCGCCTGAAGAAGCTCCTCAAGGAGCACACGATCTCGGAAGACGACGAGCGGAAGGGACTGGAGCAGGTGCAGAAGATGACCGACGATCACGTCAAGATGATCGACGAACTCCAGGCCAAGAAGGACCAGGAACTGCTCGGCAAGTAATCAGTCGCCGAACCCTACGCCAAGCGCACGCGCGGTCATCAGCAGATCGTTGTCGAGCGGCACGGTCTTGGTCTTGCCCACCACATCCTGCAGCGGGATCGGGACGAGATCGGGCGGATGGTTCGCCACCATCTTGCCGAACTGCCCATTCAAGAGCAGCTCCACGGCCTTGCCGCCGAACCGCGTCGCAAGCGTCCGGTCGAACGCCGTCGGCATGCCGCCGCGCTGCAGGTGGCCGAGCACCACGTAGCGCGTTTCCTTGTGGGTCAGCGGCTCGAGCGCATTGGCGCAATACATCCCGGCTCCACCCAGCCGCTCAACTGTGCCGCCGTGGGCCTCGGACAGTACGGACAGCTTCCCGCCCTTCGGAATGGCACCCTCGGCAACCACAACGATGCTGAACCGTGCGCCGCGCTCATCGCGTTCGCGAATGCACTGCGCCACCTTCTCGAGATCGTAGGGAATCTCCGGGATGAGGATGACGTCGGCGCCGCCTGCCACGCCGGCATGCAGCGCGATCCAGCCGGCATAGCGCCCCATCACCTCAACGACCATGATCCGGCGATGCGCCTCGGCCGTGGTGTGGAGACGATCGATCGCATCGGTGGCGAAGCTCACGGCTGTGTCGAAGCCGAAACAACTCGTCGTGCCGTAGATATCATTGTCGATGGTCTTCGGCACGCCGACGAGCGGAATCCCCTTCTTGTAGAACTCGTAGGAAATGGCCAGCGTCCCATCGCCACCAATGCAGACGAGGGCATCAAGCCCCATCTTCTCGAACATCTGCAGGACGCGGTCGGCGTAGTTGTAGGTCCCACCCGGCGTCACGATCGGTTCAGCGAATGGGTTGCCGCGATTGACCGTTCCGAGAATGGTCCCGCCGAATCGGAGAATGCCGGTGACATCGCCCGGCGTGAGGACCCGCGACTTGTCCGGATAGATCAGCCCGTCGAAGCTGTCTTCGAGGCCGATGACTTCGACGCCAGAGTTGTACGCGGATTTCACCACCGCACGGATGACCGCATTGAGCCCGGGGGCGTCGCCGCCGCCGGTCAGGACACCGATTTTTTTCAGGGACATGGGAGAAGGCACTGAGGAAGCACGGGTGAAGCGGTCAAGAATTCACAGTATATATGTTAAACTTTAGCCTGATTTCGCAATATCCACTCTCGGGCCGCTAGCTCAGCTGGGAGAGCGCTGCGTTCGCAATGCAGAGGTCAGGAGTTCGATCCTCCTGCGGTCCACCACATCCCATTCCCACTTCCCAATCCATCGGCACGCCGCCGCAATTCATGTCACGATCTGGCTTGGCCGTGACTACACGTATTCCGCTGGGCCGGGCGCACATGCTGGCGTCCTCGTTCGCGCGCGAAGCCCGCCGGGCGGGCGTGGATACCGATCATCTCGCCCCCATCGGAAGCTTGCGGCGTTTCGCACCCGATATCGGCGATGTCTCGCTGCTGGCCGTTGCGCCGTCGAATCGCCACGAGCACGTGCTCGATGCTCTGGCGCAACTGCCCATTGTGTCGGGCACCGCCGCTCGCACCACCGGCGCCATTACGGTCGACACCGGCCGCGGCCGGGTGACCGTGCATGTCGCGCCGCCCCACCACGCAGGAAGCGCGCTCGTGTGGCATACGGGGTCCCGGGCGCACATCGCGCTGCTGCAGGCCAGAGCCAGACGCTTCAGCCTTCTGTTCGACGCAGCATGTCTCACTCCGTCTGGCGATACCGGCTGCGCATCAGAGGAGGAGTTCTACGCCCGACTCGAACTGCCGTTCATTCCGCCTGAGTTGAGGGAGGGCGCTGGCGAAGTCGCGGCCGGAGAGCGCGGCGACCTGCCTGACCTCATCACCGAGCGGCATATCCGCGGCGATCTGCACATCCACAGCATGTGGAGCGATGGCCGCGACACCATCGAGGACATGGTGCTCGCGTCCCGTCAGCTCGGATACGAGTACATCGCTATCACGGACCACTCACAGTCCGCTTCGTCATCGCGGGCGCTCTCGGTCGATGACGTGCACCGGCAACGCGAAGAGGTCGCTGCGCTGCGTGCCCGCCATACCGGCATCCAGATCCTCCACGGTGTGGAAGTGGACATCATGCGCGACGGCTCTCTCGACTTCGACGATGACCTGCTGCGGGGATTCGACATCGTGCTCGCCTCGCTGCACGACCACGGCGGGCACGATAGCGCAGGGCTCACCGCGCGGTACGTGCGTGCCATCCGGCATCCGCTGGTTAACATCATCACGCATCCCGCCAACCGGTCGCCGGCGCTCTCGGACGGCTACGCGCTCGACTTCGACCGACTGTTCAAAGAGGCGGCCGCCACCGGCACCGCCATGGAGATCGACGGCGCGCCTGGTCACCTCGACATGGACGGCGCGCTGGCTCGCCGAGCAGCGGCGGCGGGCGTCACGCTCGTGGTTGACAGTGACTGCCACCGCGCCGATGCACTGGCGCGACAGATGCGGTTCGGGGTCGGCACTGCCCGTCGCGGCTGGATCGAGCCCACGCAGGTACTGAACACCCGGGGCGTGGCGGATATCCGCGCGTTCGTGGCGGCCAAGCGCGCGTGCTACCCTGAGCCTTCGTGAGGGCATTCACCCGCATCGCCGTCGTCCTGCTCCTGATGCCGGGCTTTGTCCGCGCACAGGGCCGCCCGGCACCCGATGCGCTGGCCGCCTCGCTCCAGTCGCGCTATCAGGGCATCAAGGACTTTACCGCTGACTTCGTGCACACCTACCGCGGCGGCGTTCTACGCACGCAGACGCAGGAGCGCGGCACGGTCATGGTGAAACGCCCCGGCCGCATGCGGTGGGTGTACACGGCACCGGAACGGAAGGAATTCGTCGCCGACGGCCGCAAGATCTACGCGTATATCCCCGAGGATCGGCAGGTCATCGTCAGCGACGTGCCAGCCGACGATCAGGCGACGACACCCGCGCTCTTCCTCGCTGGGAAGGGGGACATCAGCCGCGACTTCACGGCGGCGTATGCGGACATTCCCAATCCCGGCACCGTCTCCTTGAAGCTCACGCCACGGAAAGACGAGCCCGAATACGAGTACCTGATCGTGACGATCGATCCCGTCACGCTCCAGATTCGGGCACTGACCACCCGCGACCGCCAGGGGGGCGATTCCACCCTGACCTTCAGCAACCTGCAGGAGAACCGTGGCTTGGCCGATAAGGTATTCGCGTTCCTCATTCCCCGCGGAGTCGATGTCATTACCGATGGCACGTCAAAGTAGGCGGCTGGCGCTGATTCTGGCGCTCGTGCTCGTGGCAACCGGCTGTGCCACCGGGTCGGCGATGCGCTCGGGGTCCCGCGCCGAACAGGCGCAGGACTATGACCGCGCGGTCGCCGCCTACACCCTCGCGCTCAAGACCCATCCCGATGACCACGGTGCCAGGCAGGCCCTCGAACGGTCCAAGGTTCGCGCGGCCATGGATCACCTCGCCCGAGGTCGACGCCTGTATGCCGCTGCACGGCTCGAGGAGGCGCTCATCGAGCTGCAGATTGCCGGAGAGCTCAATCCCGCTGACGGCAATGTTGAGCGGCTGCTGACCGATGTCCGCACACAGCTCCGGACCAAGGTCGCTGTTGCCCGCGAGGGAAAGACGCAGCTCGAAACGCTGATCGACCGGGCCCGCGACCTGCCGCCTTCAGGGCTGGACCTGCCCACCGACGCGCGGCTGCCCGCAGCACTTACGTTCGCGCCGAATACCAGCGCGCGCGACGTGTATACCGCGCTCGCCCGCCTGGCCAATATCACCGTGGTGTTCGACGCGCAGTTCCGCGATGCGCCGGTGACGATCGACCTCCGTAACAGCACGCTTGAGAGCGCGCTGGCCTCGGTTTCGACCGTGTCGCGTAACTTCTACCGGGTGTCGGCCCCGCGCACCATCACAGTCGTGCCGGATACGCCCGCCAAGCGGCGCGAATACGAGGAGGAGGTCGTCCAGACCTTTTACCTGAGCAATGCCGACCTGAAGGAGACGATCGATCTGCTCCGCATCGTCATCGACGCCCGCCGCATTGCCCCGACGACCGCGACCAACGCGTTCTCCATCAAGGACACGCCCGAGCGCGTTGCCGCCGCATCCCGGCTGATCTCGGCCATCGACAAGGCCCGTCCCGAGGTCGTCATCGACGTGGAGCTCCTTGAGGTCGACCGCACCCGTCTGCGGGAGTACGGCCTGCAGCTGGCTTCGCCTGGCGCGCCCGCGATCGGTATCACTGGCCAGGCCGACATCAATCGCGACAATCTGACGCTCCGAGACCTTGGCAACCTGACGCAGTCGGACATCGTCCTGACGACGCTGCCAGGACTTTTCTATCGCCTGCTCAAATCCGACAACAACACGCGCACCCTCGCCAATCCGCAGTTGCGGACCTCCGAGGGCATCCCCGCGCAGGCGCGATTCGGCGAGCGGGTGCCCGTGCCGGTGACGGTGTTCTCCCCCATCGCGACGGGCGGCGTCGCGCAGCAGCCGATCACGTCGTTCAACTACGAGAACATCGGCGTCAACATCGACATCACGCCGCGCACCCACCACGACGACGAGGTGACGCTGGCACTGAAGATCGATGTCAGCAGCATTTCAGGAACGGGATTCGGTGGACTTCCGACGTTCGGCAGCCGGGCCATCAATACGGTCATCCGGCTGCGGGACGGTGAGACCAACCTGCTGGCGGGCCTCATCCGGGATGATGAGCGGCGCGTGCTCGACGGTATTCCGGGCTTGAGTGATCTGCCAATCGTCGGCCGGCTCTTTGCCCATACCCGCCGCGAGACGCAGGAAACGGACATCGTCCTGACGCTGACACCGCACATCATTCGCGTGCTGGATCTGACCGAAGAGGATCTCCGGCCGTTCCGTGTGGGTCGAGATGGCCAGGGCAACGCCATTGAACTGCCGGAGCTGCCGCTGATGCCGCCCCGCGACCCGGCGCAGGACGCCGCCCCCGCGCAGCAGGGGCCACGCGCACAGCCGGCGCCTACCGCCCCTGGGATCGGTCCAATCGCCCCGCTCCGTCCCTGAACGGGGCGCTACTCTTCCCTGGCCACCTTCGCTCCGAGCAGCTCCAGCCGCTCGACCAGCTGACTGTAGCCGCGCTCGACCGTTTCGAGCGGCAGCACGCGTGTCTGCCCTTCGGCCGCCAGGCCTGCCGCAATCAGTGACATCCCCGAGCGCAGGTCGCGACTGTCGAGCACGCGCCCTCCACGCAGCTTTGTCGGCCCAGTGACGATGATGCGGTGCGCATCGGCGAGGAACATGTCGGCTCCCATACCGCTCATCTGCTCGAGCGCAAACAGCCGCAGCTCGTACATCCAGTCGTGCACCAGCGTGCGCCCCTCGGCCTGCGTCGCCAGCACGGTCACCAGGCTCACTAGGTCAGACGGAAACGACGGCCAGAGGCCGGTCACGATGCGGCGAACGGCCTTCGGCTTCGACGGCTTCACCTCGAAGACGCCATCACGCATGCCGCACTCGATGTGCATCCGCTTCATGACGGCGGCCACGACCTCAATGTCCTCGTCGCGCGCGCCCTCAATCGCCATCTCTCCACCGGTAATCGCGCCGACCACGGCCCAGCTCCCGGCTTCAATGTAGTCACCACCCAGCGTGTGCGTGGCCCCGTGCAGCTTCGGGACCCCTTCGATACGAATCTTTGAGCTTCCGATGCCGGTGACGCCCGCACCCATCTTTGCGAGGAACTCGCACAGTTCCACGACGTGCGGCTCTGTAGCGGCGTGGCGGATCTCGGTCACCCCAGGGGCCATGGCCGCTGCCAGCAGCGCCGTTTCAGTACCAGTGACCGACGCTTCGTAGAGGTACATCGATGCGCTCTTGAGGCCGTCCGGCACCTCAAGCGCATGTCCCTCCCCTGGGATGAGCCGCGCCCCCATTTCCGACAACGCGGCGAGATGCGTGGAGATGGTGCGACGAGCCGGGAAGTCCCCTCCGGGCGGTGCGATGTGAGCTTTGCCGGTGCGCGCGAGCAACGGCCCCAGCAGCAGCACGGACCCGCGCAGCCGGCCCACGAGTGCCCGATCCGGCTCGTGCGTCCGCACGCGCGGCGTCCGAATCCGCAACGTCGTCGTGCCGAGCCCCTCAACCTCGGCCCCCAGGTCCTGGAGCAGACGCACCATCACCTCGACGTCCGCGATCCGGGGGACGTTCTTGAGGATGCATTCGTCCTCAGTGAGCAGGCACGCCGCCAGCAGCGGCAGCGCCGCGTTCTTGTTGCCTTCGACCGCCACGCGTCCCTCGAGACGGTGGCCCCCTTCGATGAGTAGAGTCGACATCTATTCAGACGCTTTCTGGAGAAACGCCACGCTCGGATCGGCACCAAAGCCGACCATGACCGGTTCCGGCCGCAGCCAGACACCGAATTGCTCGCTCACCTTCCGCTTGATACGCACGGCAAATTCCACGATCTCGCGTGCGGTCGCCCCGTTGCGATTCACGATGGCCAGCGGGTGCTTGGTCGAGAGTCCGACACGCCCGTCGGTAACCCCCTTGGTAAATCCCGCCCGCTCGATGAGCCACGCCGCCGGCACCTTCACACCACCGGCAACCGGAAACCCTGGTGCGTCCGCCTCGCGTGCAGCCGCTGCCAAACGAGCATGAGCGTCAGCCGACACAATGGGATTCATGAAGAAGGATCCCACGCTGCGGGTGTCGTGATCCTCTGGATCGAGCACCATCCCCTTCCGCTGCCGAATCTCCAGCACGACGCTTCGTACATCGCGCACGGCCGGCGTGCCGACCATTTCACGCGCGAACACGCGCAGGACGTCGGGATAGGTGATGGTTGGAGCCCCGGCGCGTAGCCGGAAGCTGACCTCGCACACGATGAAACGACCAGCGTCTTCCTGCTTGAAACGGCTCGTCCGATAGGCGAAGGCACACTCCGCGTTGCTCAGCGTGACGGTCGCGGCAGTGGCGCGATCGAAGCAGACCACCTGATCGATGGTGTCCGCCACCTCCTGACCGTAGGCGCCCACGTTCTGCAGCGGCGTGCCGCCGACGCGGCCGGGAATGCCAGACAGACACTCGAGACCCGAGAGGCCCCGCTGCACAGCAGCCGCGACGGCCCCATCCCACGATTCACCAGCGCCAGCCCGCATGAGCGTGTCTCCGTCGCGCATGGAGAACTTGAGGCCGCCAATCGCCATCTGCAGCACCAGCCCGCTGAACCCCTCATCGGCGACGATCAGATTGCTGCCGCCTCCAATCACCAGCAACTCGACGCCGCGCTCCGCGCACCAGGCATGGGCCCCCGCGACATCCTCGATGCTCTCGGCCCGCCCAAACCAGCTGACTGGTCCGCCGACGCCGATCGTGCTGAAGCGCGCGAATGGCACGTCCAGGAGATCGGGCCCACGCCAGGACGCGAGTGTCACGACCCGAGCGCGTCCAGGAGCGTCCGGTGAATACCGCCGAAGCCGCCGTTCGACATCAGCACGACCACATCGCCCTCCCGCCGCTCGCGCACGATCGTGGCGACGATCGCTTCCACATCGGGAATGTGCCTGGCCCGCTGCCCCTTCGCGGCGAGATCGGCCACCAGTTGCTCGGCCGAGAGCCGCTCCGCTTCTGGCAAGGACGAGCGGAAGACTCCGGCGATCACGACCTCGTCGGCGATCCCGAACGCACGGGCGAACTCATCCTGGAAGATCCGGCGGCACGACGACGCAGACCGTGGCTCGAAGACCGCCCAGACACGGCGCGCCGGATAGCCGGTCCGCAGCGCCGAGAGCGTCTCATGCACGGCCGTCGGATGATGCGCGAAGTCGTCGAGCACCGTCACGCCACCCGCGACGCCCACTGTTTCGAGACGCCGCTTGATCCCCCGGAAGCGTCGCAGACCCTCAGCCAGTGCTGTCGCGTCCAGGCCGGCGTGAGCGCCGACGGCGATTCCGGCCAGGGCGTTGCGGACGTTGTGCAGCCCAAGCAACGGCGAGGTAAATGCCCCGAACAGCGCGCCGCCGCGCCGCACCGTGAAGTGCGTCACACCGTCACGGTAGGCGATATCTGTGGCCTGCCAGTCGAGCCCGTCACCGGTCCCGTAGGTCTCCACTGGGCTGACGGCCACCGGCCGCAATGCGGCGGCATCCGCGCTGTCAGCGCCGAGCAGCAGCAACCCATTGCGTGGCACCAGATTGGCCAGGCGGCGGA
Source organism: Acidobacteriota bacterium (assembly GCA_947478985.1). GTDB lineage: Bacteria > Acidobacteriota > Vicinamibacteria > Vicinamibacterales > UBA2999 > CANJYC01. The sequence continues at coordinate 18,709 of CANJYC010000008.1, forward strand.
ACGCCAGGCGGACGTCATCGATCGTCGCGTAGATGTCGGCGTGGTCGAACTCAATGTTGTTGATGACGGCAATGCTGGGCAGGTACTTGAGGAACTTGGCCGTCTTGTCGAAGTAGGCGCTGTCGTACTCGTCCCCCTCGATGACGAAGTGCCGGCCATGGCCAACCCGGTAGCTGGAGCCGTTGTCGCCGAGATTGAGCGCGATGCCGCCGACGAGCACCGTGGGGTCGAGCCCGCCGTGGGTCAACAGCCAACCGGTCAGCGACGTCATGGTGGTCTTGCCATGCGTCCCCGCCAGCACGACAGGATCGGCTCCCCACAGAAATTCGTCCCGCACAGCCTCCGGCAGCGAGCAGTACCGAATCTTCCGCTCGAGCACGGCTTCCAGTTCCGGGTTGCCGCGGGAAATCGCATTGCCGACGACGACCAGATCGATGTCTTCGGTAATGTGGTCGGCCGCGTAGCCGGACATCGTGCGGATGCCCTCTCGCGCGAGAAAGGCGCTCATCGGCGGGTAGACGTTCTGGTCCGACCCGCGCACGTCATGACCGCGCGATCGGAGCAAGGCGGCCAGCGTCGCCATCGCCGTGCCGCACACGCCAATCAGGTGGATCCGACGCACATCACTCAACAGGCGACTCCTCGACAACGAGCGACGGACGTCCACCGCCTCTGACACGCACCGCGACGCCCAGCGGCAGGCTCCAGCATGGTCCGGTGGTATGACCCGATGGGAACCCGAAGAGCACTGGCCCGGCGAAGTCTGCGGTCGCAGTCCGGATGGTCTCACGGGCCGTGTACTCGCCGCCAGGCTCATCGCAGCCAGGCATCTCGCCAAAGACGAGCGCCACGGCACGGGACAGGATGCCGCTCAGCCGGAGTTGCGTCAGCAGTCGGTCCAGCTTGTAGGGACGCTCGTTGACATCCTCCAGAAACAGCACGCTCCCGGGCGGCGGGTCGAACGCAAACGGGGTTCCGAGCGAGGCACAGAGCTGCGTCATCGTCCCGCCGTGCATCGGGCCCGTCGCATCACCGGGCGACAGCGTCTCGAGTCCCTCTGGACGCAGTTCAAGGCCGGCGCCACGTCCCTGCACGAGCGCCAGAAATGAGGCCTCGTCGTACCCGCTCGCGCCCTGTGCCAGGCGGCCCTCGATCATCGGGCCGTGCAGCGCGGTGATGTGCTGCCGCGTCGTGAGCCAGGCCAGCAGTGACGTGTTATCGCTGTAGCCGATGAAGAGCTTG
>CANJYC010000009.1 GCA_947478985.1 Acidobacteriota bacterium
CGCGCATCGCACGGCCGACGTGATGAACACGTCGGTGAGCTGGAGTCCGTCGCTGATGTGCTGGGATGTCGGCCTGTCTGCAAAACCGGCGCGATGGAGAGCGGCCATCAGGAACTCGCTGGACCCTCCAGATCCATCGCCGGTGAAGACGCGCCCTGTGCGGTTGGCGCCGTGAGCAGCGGGCGCGAGTGCGATGAGCAACAGTCGTGCGGCTGGGTCGCCAAACCCTGGCACTGGGCGTCCCCAGTACGTGTCGTGCTGGTGTGCACGCTTCTTCACCCGAGCGATTTCCCGACAATAGTGTCGCAGGCGGGGGCAGCGTTCGCACTCGACGATCGCCTTGTGGACGCCGATCATCGTTGGCCTCATGTCCGAGGTGGATGAGTTCGATGCGCCTGCCTTCTGTGGGGGTCGACCTTTGGAAGATTGGATGAAAAGGGGCTTCATCAGAAGTTTGCCGAATAGTAGAATGCCTTGTTGTTCATCTTAGAACTCATTAGTCAGGGGGATTGATGCGGAATACCGCCCCGAAGGATGCTGCGGAGCTCGAAGCACTCGAGACGCGCGAATGGCTCGAGTCGCTCGATTACGTGCTCCAGTCCGGAGGTCCGATTCGTGTCAGCGAGTTGCTGCGTGAACTGGGCGACCACGCCAGGCGCCAGGGTATCAAGCAGCCGTTCACGGCCAACACCCCCTATATCAACACCATCTCAGCACAGGAAGAGACGCCGTACCCGGGCAGCCGCGAAGTGGAGCGGCGCATCAAGAGCCTGGTCCGCTGGAACGCGCTGGCGATGGTGGTCAAGGCCAACAAGCTCGAAGATGGCATCGGCGGCCACATCTCCACGTTCGCATCCGCGGCCACGCTCTACGAGGTGGGATTCAACCACTTCTTCAAGGGCAAGGGTGACAGTCACGACGGCGACCTGATCTACTTCCAGGGCCACGCCGCTCCGGGCATTTACGCGCGGGCGTACCTTGAAGGTCGCATCAGCGCCGAGAAGCTGGCGGCCTTCCGACGTGAGCTGAGCGCGGATGGTGGCCTCTCGTCCTACCCGCATCCCTGGCTGATGCCGGACTTCTGGGAATTCCCGACCGTATCGATGGGCATCGGTCCGATCAACGCCATCTATCAGGCGCGCTTCATGCGCTACCTCGAGGATCGCGGGCTGAAGAAGCGCACGAACGCCAAGGTCTGGGCGTTCCTCGGCGACGGTGAGACCGATGAGCCGGAATCGCTCGGCGCCATCACGCTCGGGTCGCGCGAAAAGCTCGACAACCTGATCTTCGTCATCAACTGCAACCTGCAGCGGCTCGACGGACCGGTCCGCGGCAATGGCCAGATCATTCAGGAGCTCGAAGCGGCCTTCCGCGGCGCGGGCTGGAACGTCATCAAAGTGCTCTGGGGGTCCGAGTGGGATCCGCTGCTCGAGCGCGATCACGACGGCCTGCTGGTTAAGCGCATGGGCGAGGTCGTCGACGGCGAGTATCAGAAGTACGCCGTCGAATCAGGGGCGTATATCCGGCAGCATTTCTGGGCCAAGTACCCACAGCTGCTCGAGATGGTCAAGCACTACTCCGACGAGCAGCTGAAGAAGCTGACGCTCGGCGGCCACGACCCCATCAAGGTGTACGCCGCGTACAAGGCCGCAGTGGAGCATACGGGGCAGCCCACCGTGATCCTGGCGCGCACCATCAAGGGGTACGGCATCGGTGAAGCCGGCGAAGGCAAGAACATCACCCACCAGCAGAAGAAGCTGAACGACGCCGAGCTCAAGGCCTTCCGCACCCGCTTCGGCATCCCCATCGGGGACGACGAGGTGGCCAAGGCCCCGTTCTACCGTCCAGCCGACAACAGCTCGGAAGTCACCTACATGCTCGAGCGGCGCAAGCAGCTCGGCGGATTCGTGCCGGAGCGTCGGATCATTGCTGAGCCGCTCAAGGGCGACACGCTGGCCGAGTGCTTCTCCGAGTTCCACACCGGCAGCGACGGGCGCAAGGCCTCGACGACGATGGCCTTCGTCCGGATGTTGTCGAAGATGCTCAAGGACAAGGAGATCGGCGACCTCGTGGTGCCGATCGTGCCGGACGAAGCGCGCACCTTCGGCATGGAGGCGCTCTTCCGCCAGGTGGGCATCTACTCGCGCGTCGGTCAGCTCTACGAGCCGGTCGATATGGACGTGCTCCTGTATTACAAGGAAGCCAAGGACGGGCAGATCCTCGAAGAGGGGATCACCGAGGCCGGATCGATCTCATCGTTCATGGCCGCCGGGAATGCCTACGCCACCTACGGCGTCAACACGATCCCGTTCTTCATCTACTACTCGATGTTCGGCATGCAGCGTGTCGGCGACTTCGTCTGGGCCGCCGCTGATACACGCGCGCGCGGATTCCTCCTCGGCGGCACGGCCGGCCGGACGACGCTGGCAGGCGAGGGCCTGCAGCATCAGGACGGCCACTCACACCTGTTCTCCCTCGCGGTGCCGAACCTGGTCTCGTACGACCCGGCGTTTGCGTTCGAGATTGCGGTCATCATCGAGGACGGCATCCGCCGGATGTATGTCAACGGCGAGAGCATCTTCTACTACATCACCGTGATGAACGATCAGTACGAGATGCTGCCGATGCCGAAGACCGAGGGCACGCGCGAGGGCATCCTGAAGGGGATGTACAAGCTGCGCGCCTCGGAGAAGAAGAAGGCCAAGGCACGCGCGCAGCTGCTCGGCAGTGGCGCCATCCTGCTCGAAGTGCTCAAGGCACAGGCCATCCTCGAGTCGCAATACGACATCGCGGCCGACGTGTGGAGCGTGACCAGCTATCAGGAGCTCTATCGCGACGCGCATGCGGCCGAACGCTGGAACCGGCTGCACCCGGGCCAGACGCCGCGCGTGCCGTTCGTGACCACGTGTCTCGCGGACACGGAAGGGGTGCTGGTGGCGGCGTCCGACTACGTGAAGGCCCTGCCGGATACCATCGATCGCTGGATGCCGCGCCGTCTGACATCGCTCGGCACCGATGGGTTCGGCCGCAGCGAAGGACGTGCGGCGCTGCGCGATCACTTCGAGGTCGACGCGAAGCACATCGTGGTCGCCGCTCTCGAAGCGCTGTCGCGAGACGGCAAAGTGAAGGTCGCGGACGTTCAGAAGGCGATCAAGGATCTGGGGATCAACCCCGACAAGCTCAATCCCGCGACGGCGTAGGAGAGACGTGGCCGATTTCAAGGTGCCCGAACTGGGCGAGAACGTCGCGGGTGGCGACGTCACCCGCATTCTCGTCAACGTGGGCGATACGATCGCGCGGGACCAGGCGGTCCTGGAACTCGAAACCGACAAGGCGACGATCGAGGTCCCGTCGTCAGTGGCCGGTGTCGTCAAGACCATTCAGGTCAAGAAGGGCGACAAGGTCAAAGTGGGCGCCGTCATCCTGACCGTGGATGAGGGGGCAGGCGCGGCAGCGGCGGTGACGCCGCCCGCAGCTGTCGTCGCGCCGGTCGCTGCGCCTGCGGCCGCTGCGCCCGTCGTGCAAACGCCCCAGCCACCGCCGCAGGTGGTCTCGCAGGATCAGAAGGTGGTCGCGATGCCGCCACGGCAGCCGGCGCCTCCCGCGCCCGAACCGGCGAAGGCCGGCGTGCTGGCGCCCGCGGCGCCGTCAGTGCGGCGTCTGGCGCGCGAAATCGGCGTCGACATCAATCAGGTGCAGGGCAGCGGCGCCAGCGGACGCATCACTCACGACGACGTGAAGGAGCACGCACGCCGCATCCTGAGCAGCATCGGTTCCGGGATGGCCGCGCGCGGCGCAGGGCAGGGCCCCGCCATCCCCATGCCGGACTTCAAGAAGTGGGGCGAGGTCGATCGTCAGCCGATCAGCAACATCCGGCGGGTCACGGCCGAGCGTCTCAGCCATGCCTGGAACGTCATCCCGCACGTCACGCAGTTCGACAAGGCCGACATCACCGCCATGGAGGAGTTGCGCAAGCGATTCCGCGAGCAGGTCGCGAAAGCCGGTGGAAATCTGACGGTCACCGCGATGCTTGTCAAGGTGCTCGCCGCGGCGGTGCAGAAGTTCCCGCAGTTCAATGCCTCGCTCGATACGCAGAACGGCGAGATCGTTTACAAGAAGTACATCAACGTCGGCGTGGCGGTCGACACCGACCGCGGCCTGCTCGTGCCGGTCATCCGCAACGCGGATACCAAGACCATCACGCAGATCGCGATCGAGATCAATCAGGCGGCCGAGCGGGCCCGCGAGAAGAAGTTGTCGCTCGACGACATGAGCGGTGGCGGGATCACCATCTCCAATCTGGGCGGTCTTGGCGGCACCTACTTCACGCCCATCGTCAACTGGCCAGAAGTGGCGATTCTCGGGGTGTCTCGCGGCGTCATGGAGCCGGTGTGGCGTAACAATGCGTTCGAGCCGCGCCAGATGCTCCCCCTGTCGCTGTCGTACGATCACCGCGTCATCGACGGCGCCGACGCCATTCGTTTCCTCCGCTGGGTCGTCGACGCGATCGAGCAGCTCACCTTTCTTTCCGTTCTCGGATAATGGCCACAGAAACCACTCAACTGGCTGTCCTCGGCGCGGGCCCTGGGGGCTATGCCGCAGCCTTCTACGCCGCCGACATGGGGATGCAGGTCGTCCTCATCGACGAAGAGAAGAATCCCGGCGGCGTCTGTCTCTATCGCGGCTGTATCCCGTCAAAGGCGCTGCTCCATGTGGCGAAGGTGATCGACGAGGCCGCGCACGCCTCGGCCCAGGGCGTCAGCTTCGGCGAGCCGAAGATCGACGTGGCCAGACTGCGTGGCTTCAAGCAGGGTGTGGTCGACAAGCTCACCGCCGGCGTCGGACAGGTGGGCAGGCTCCGCAAGGTGAAGTACGTGCAGGGGCGCGCCACGCTGACGGGACCGCGGTCGATGACCGTGGCGGGCGCGGACGGTGTGACGACGGTGAATTTCGAACACTGCATTCTCGCCACGGGCTCGCATCCGACCAAGATTCCTCACCTCTCGCTCGAGACCGGGCGGATGATGGATTCGACCTCCGGCCTCGAACTGCCGGACGTGCCGAAGTCGCTCCTGGTCATCGGCGGCGGGTACATCGGCCTTGAGCTGGGGACGGTGTACGCGGCCCTGGGCAGCAAGGTGTCGGTGGTGGAGATGACGCCAGGCCTGCTCCCCGGTGCCGACCGGGATCTGGTTGGTGTGCTGCAGAAGCGTCTCGAGAAGCTGTTCACGGCCATTCTCCTGAACACCAAGGTGGTGAAGGTCGCACCGGAAAAGGGCGATGCCGACAAACACGGCATTCGCGTGACCTTCGAGGGTGACCTCGCGCAGAAGGAGCAGGTATTCGACCGCGTGCTCGTCGCCGTCGGTCGCCGGCCGAATTCCAAAATCCCCGGACTTGAAACGACCGCCGTCAAGGTGGACGCGAAGGGCTTCATCGAAACGGACGGGCAGCGGCGCACCGCCGAGCCGACCATCTTCGCGATTGGTGACGTGGCCGGCGAGCCGATGCTCGCGCACAAGGCGTCGCACGAAGCGCGCGTGCCGGTCGAAGCCATTCTCGGACACAAGTCGGTATTCGAGCCGCTCGCCATCCCCGCGGTGGTCTTCACCGACCCGGAAATCGCATGGGCCGGTCTGACCGAGGCCCAGGCGCAGGCCGAGGGACGCGAGGTCGAGGTCGTGAAGTTCCCGTGGGGCGCCTTGAGCCGCGCCATCACGATCGATCGTCCGGAAGGGCTGACCAAGCTGATCCTCGAGCCGAAGACCGGGCGCGTGCTTGGTGTCGGGATCGCCGGGTCCGGCGCGGGCGAGTTGATCGCCGAGGGCGTGCTGGCGATTGAGATGGGTGCGTCCGCCGAGGACCTCAAGCTCACCATTCATCCGCATCCGACGACGTCGGAGTCGCTGATGGAGAGCGCGGAGGTGTTCTTCGGACACAGTACGCACGTCTACAAGCCGAAGCGAGCGTAGCGCGATATGTGGATTCAGGTTCGGTGTTCTCGCGCGGTGTCCGGGAGCCCGCGATGATCGTCGGGTAGCAGCGGGCCGCAGATATGTTCAAGCACATCGTGCTCTGGAAGCTGAAGGAGACCGCGAACGGGCAGTCGCGTGCGGCGAATGCGCGCCTGATGAAGGAGCGGTTCGAAGAGATCGCCAACATGCTCGACGGTCTGCGGCATCTGGAGGTTGGTCTGAACGTCATCGACGGTGACACGGCCGCCGACGTCGTGCTCTACACGGAGTTTGAGAATCGCGCGGCGTACGAGGCCTACAATGCGCACCCGGCGCATACGGCACTGGCGGGTTTCATCAGCGACGTGCGCACAGAGCGGCGGTCGATCGATTACGAGGTCTGACGCGGGCGGGTAGGCCGGCGCAGGACATTACTTCTCTCGGAGGCATATGGAAGCGATTCCCGTGAGGATCGTGACGCGCGGGTTCGGCGAGACCAGTCGGCGCGACTCGTGGTGGGTGACACCGGTCGCCATCTTCGTTGGTCTCGGACTGTTTGTCGTCTACGCGACGTGGGCGGCATTCCAGAATGCGCACTACGCCTATGGCTCGTACCTCTCGCCGTTCTACGCACCGGAAATCTGGGGTGATTCACCCCATGCCTGGTTCGGCCCGAAGCCGGACTGGTGGCCGTCGCTGGCGCCGTTCTCGCCGGCGCTGCTGATTCTGCCGTTTCCAGGGCTGTTCCGCTTCACCTGCTATTACTACCGCGGCGCCTATTACAAGTCATTCTGGGCAGATCCGCCGGCCTGCGCTGTCGGTGAGCCGCGCAAGACCTACTGGGGCGAGAACTCGTTCCCGCTGATCTTCCAGAATATTCACCGCTATTTCATGTACGTCGCAGTGATCTTCCTCTTTCTGCTCGCCTACGATGTCTGGCTGGCCACGCACTTCACCAACCCGCAGACGGGTGCGGAGGAGTTCGGTATCGGTCTCGGCACGGTGATTCTGGCGGTGAATGTGGTGCTGCTGTCGTCCTACACACTGGGATGCCACGTGGCGCGGCACCTCCTCGGCGGTCTGTTTGACGAGATCTCCAAGCACCCGGTGTGCGACAAGGCCTACAGCTGCTCCAGTGCGCTGAACAGCCGGCATCAGCTCTTCGCCTGGTGCAGCCTCTTTTCCGTCGCGGGCTCGGACATCTACATCCGGCTCCTCTCGATGGGAATCATTTCCGATGTGAGGTTCTTCTAGTGCCGGCTGACGCAACGTATACCTACGATGTCCTCATCGTCGGCGCCGGCGGGGCCGGGCTGCGCGCGGCCATCGAAGCGGCCAACGCCGGGGTGACCGTCGGCCTCATCTGCAAGTCGCTGCTCGGCAAGGCGCACACGGTGATGGCCGAAGGCGGCATGGCCGCCGCGATGGCCAACAACGACGACCGCGACAGCTGGAAGGTGCACTTCGCCGACACCATGCGCGGCGGGCAGTATGTGAACAACTGGCGGATGGCCGAACTCCACGCCAAGGAAGCGCCGGATCGCGTGCGCGAACTTGAAGGCTGGGGCGCCGTATTCGACCGCACCGCCGACGGCCGCATCAATCAGCGCAACTTCGGCGGCCACCGCTACCCGCGCCTCGCGCACGTCGGCGATCGCACGGGCCTGGAACTCATCCGGACGCTGCAGGATCACACGGTCTACCTCGGCGTCACCGTGCACATGGAGCACACGGTGATCGAGCTGCTGCTCGACGGCAGCGGCCGGGCCGCCGGCGTGCTCGCCTACGACCGCGAGAAGGGGCGCTTTCACGTCTTTAACGCCAAGGCCGTGGTGCTTGCGACCGGTGGCGTGGGCCGAGCCTTCAAGGTGACCAGCAACAGCTGGGAAGGCACCGGTGACGGCCATGCGCTCGCGTTTCGCGCCGGCGCGGAGCTCATCGACATGGAGTTCATCCAGTTCCATCCGACCGGGATGGTCTGGCCGCCGAGCGTCAAGGGCATCCTGGTGACGGAAGGGGTGCGCGGCGAAGGAGGCATCCTCAAGAACAGCGAGGGACGCCGCTTCATGTTCGACGACATCCCCGACAACTACAAGCCGCAGACCGCGTCGGATCCCGAGGAAGGGTGGCGCTACGTGCAGGGCGACAAGAGCGCCCGCCGTCCACCTGAACTCCTGACCCGCGATCACGTGGCGCGCTGCATCAACCGCGAGGTCAAGGCGGGGCGCGGATCTCCGCACGGCGGGGTCTTTCTCGACATCGCGTGGATCAAGGAGAAGATTGCCGGCTCGGAGGAGCACATCAAGCGCAAGCTCCCGAGCATGTACCACCAGTTCAAGGAACTGGCCGACCTCGACATCACGAAGACGCCGATGGAGGTCGGACCGACCACGCACTACATCATGGGCGGCATCCGCGTGGATGCGGATTCGCAGATGTCGACGATCCACGGGCTGTTCGCGGCGGGCGAGTGTGCCTCCGGCATCAACGGCGCGAATCGTCTTGGCGGCAACTCACTGTCGGATCTGATCGTGTTCGGCAAGCGCGCCGGCGAATACGCCGCGCAGTATGCCAGGGACAATCCGCAACCGAGGATTGACGACGGGGCGGTCGAGCACGGCATTGCCACCTCGATCGAACCGTTCGCGCGCGGCACGGCCGGTGAAAACCCGTACACGCTGCAGCAGGATCTGCAGGACACGATGCAGTCGCTCGTCGGCATCGTCAGGCAGGAAAGCGAGATGCGGGAAGCCGTGGATCGCATCGAGGGGTACAAGGAGCGGCTGCGGCGCGTCGGCGTGTCCGGCGGGCGCGAGTATCACTCCGGCTGGCACACGGCCATCGACCTTCGCAATCTGCTGGTTGTGTCCGAGGCCATCGCCCGCTCGGCCATCGAGCGGAAGGAGAGCCGCGGCGGCCACTTCCGCGAGGACTATCCGGAGAAGGATCCGGCCTGCGCGACGTTCAATGTGTCCACGAGACCAGGTCCCGGCGGGGCCATGCAGGTATCGCACGTGCCGCTGCCGCCAATGCCCGACCACCTGAAGGCGGTCGTAGAGGAGCAGAAGAGCTGATGGAGACCCTCCTGTAATGGCCACCGCGACCTTCAAGATCTGGCGTACCCACTCGAGCGCGCCTGGCGACGGGACCTACCAGACCTTCCAGACCGAAGTGTCGGAAGGCATGGTGGTGCTCGACGTCGTACACAGCATCCAGGCCCAGCAGGCACCCGATCTGGCCGTCCGCTGGAACTGCAAGGCGGGCAAGTGCGGGTCGTGTTCGGCCGAGATCAACGGCAATCCGCGGCTGATGTGCATGACGCGGATGAGCCAGTTGAACCTGAGCGAGCCGGTGACCATCGAGCCGATGCGCACGTTCCCGCCCATCAAGGATCTGGTGACGGACGTGTCGTGGAACTTCCGGGTCAAGAAGGGCATCAAGAAGTTCAAGCCGCGGCAGCCCGACGCGCCGGACGGCACATGGCGGATGGCGCAGCGTGACGTGGATCGCGTGCAGGAGTTCCGGAAGTGCATCGAGTGCTTCCTGTGCCAGGACGTCTGCCACGTGCTGCGGGATCACAACAAGCACGACGAGTTCATCGGCCCGCGCTTCTTCGTATACGCCGCCAACCTTGAGATGAACCCGCTCGACACCGAAGACCGCGTCGACGACCTGAAGGACGCGCACAACATCGGCTACTGCAACATCACCAAGTGCTGTACCAAGGTCTGCCCTGAGCACATCCACATCACCGACAACGCGATCATCCCGCTCAAGGAGCGTGTGGTCTCACGCCATTACGATCCCGTGACGCGGCTGCTGCGGATGTTCAAGTAGTAGGCAGTAGGCGGTAGGCAGTATCTGAAAGAGGCGGACCTCGACGGTCCGCCTCTTTCTACGTACGGGCGGCGGAGTAGGCGTCGGCCTGTTCGTGCGCGTGGTACGAGCTGCGGACGAGGGGGCCAGACTCAACGTGGACGAAGCCCTTGCTCAGGGCAATGCGCTTGAGCTCGGCGAACTCATCGGGGTGGTAATAGCGCGTCATGGGCGCGTGCTTCGGGGTCGGGCGCAGGTACTGCCCGATGGTCAGGATGGAGACACCCACGCCGCGCAGGTCGTCGAACACGCTCACCAGCTCGTCGAATTCCTCACCGAGACCGACCATGATGCCGGTCTTCGTCGCCATGCCCCCTTCGTGCCGCCTGGCGCGATCGAGCAGTTCGAGCGTCCGCGTGTAGCGGCCGCCGGAGCGCGCCATGCGGTAGAGCCGGGGCACGGTTTCGGTGTTGTGATTGAGCACGTCCGGCCCGGCGTCGAGCACCGTGCGCAGGGGCGCGTCCAGCCCCTGGAAATCCGGAATCAGCACCTCGATGCGGCAGCTCGGTACGCTCGCGCGAATCAGGCGGATGGTGTCAGCGAAGATGGAGGCACCACCATCGGGCAGGTCATCGCGATCCACGGACGTGATGACCGCATATTGGAGCGCCATGCGTGCCACCGCCTCGGCGACGCGCGCGGGTTCGGCCGTGTCGAGCTCATTCGGCCGGCCATGGGCCACCGCGCAATAGGCACAGGCGCGGGTGCAGACGTCGCCCAGGATCATGAATGTCGCGGTGCCGTGGTGCCAGCATTCACCGATGTTGGGGCAGCGGGCGTCCTCGCAGACCGTATTGAGCTTCAATTCGCGCATGACGCCCTTCAGGCGGAGATAGTTCTCCGACCCAGGTGCGCGTACCTTCAGCCAGTCCGGCTTCGGCTCACGGGGCGTGATAAACGCGAGGGGAGAGACGGTCACCCGTTGATTGTACCCCGCGGTGCAGCCGCTGTCCGCCGTGGTGCCGGCGGTTGGCGCGGACTGTCACTACCGTGGGCCGATCAGATCGTTGGTGTAGGTTTTCGACAGATCGATCGTGGCTGCGCGGACCTTGGGCATTGATTCGGCCAGGGTCGCGCGGACGGCAGCAGCACCCTCGGCGGGCATTGCGCCGTCCATTGAATACATGGGCATGGAGTTCGCCAGCGCCTCGATGAACAGCGCATCGTCCTCGCCGCGGATGGCCTTCGGCGTCTTCGCCGCGATCTCCTGCGCCGAGTGGGTGTGCATCCATGCCAGGGTCCTGACGATGGCTCGGGCCAGCCGGCCGGCCGTGTCACGATTGGCAGTCATCCACGCACCGCTGGAGTACAGGACGGCGCCAGGATAGGTCGGCGTGCCGAACGCGGCCATGGTGCCGCGCTCGTCACGCAGATCGGCAAGCACTCGAATGCCAGGGTTCCGTTTCTTCACGAGCGTGAAGGCGGGGTCGGCCATCCAGCCGGCGTCGACCGTGCCGTGCTCGACGGCGGCAATCGCGCTGGCGGCGCTGCCGATGGCGGTCACGCTGACCGCGTCGACGGGTACGTGGTTCCGGGTCAGCAGGAACGTCAGGAACATGTTCGACGACGACCCCTGTGACGTCACCCCGGCGATCTTTCCGTTGAGTTGCGCAATCGAGGTGATGGTGCCGGCTGCCTGCGGCGAGGTCGCCAGCACGAAGCCGGGATACCGCAGCATCGTGACGAACGCCACGAGCTCCCGCTGCTCGGCCGCCATCTGAATCGTGTGGTCGTAATAGCCGGACACGACATCAGCACTGCCGCCCACGAGCGCCTGTAGCGCCTTGGCGCCTCCCTGGAAGTCCTGCAGCTCGACGTCGACGCCTTCCTCCCGATAGAAGCCGAGTTCCTGTGCGAGCGTGGTCGGCAGGTAGACCATCAGGGTCTGTCCCCCGACGGCGATGCGTACGTGCGGCGTGACGGCCTGCGGTTGCGTGCACCCGGTGCCGAGGGCGAGCGCCCCGAGCGCGATGACAAGTGCCAGCGATCGTCCTAGTGTTTCCATCTCAACAACCTGCGCTCCACGCGCGAGACACCCGCGCTCGTCACCACCACGACGATCGAGAGAATCGTCATCCCCGCAAACACCCCTGTCGTATCGAACGTGCCTTCCGCCTGGGCGATCATGTAGCCGAGCCCATGCGTCGCGCCCAGATACTCTCCCACAACCGCGCCGACCATCGCGAGCCCGAGGCTGGACTGCAGACTCGAGAGGATCCAGGTGAGGGCGCTGGGCATCAGCACATGGCGCACGAGCTGTCGCTCGCTGGCGCCGAGCATCCGGACATTGTTGACCAGCGCGCGATCCGCATCACGCACGCCCTGCAGCGTGTTGAAGAACATCACAAAGAACACGAGCGTCACAGCGAGTGCGATCTTCGACCAGATGTCGAGCCCGAACCAGAGCAGGAAGAGCGGCGCCAGCACCACGCGCGGTACGGCGTTCAGCATGGCGATGTACGGATCGAGGACCCGGGCGGCCAGGGGCGCGCGCGCCAGCGCAAAACCAGCCGCGATGCCCAGTACGCCGCCAATCGCCAGGCCCAGCAGCGCTTCCTCAAGCGTCACCCATAGGTGCGGCCACAGCGTGCCGGACATGATCCAGGCGGCCACGCGGGCCGTGATGGCGCTCGGCCGGCTCAGAAAGAACGGGTCGATGGCGCCGGCTGCCACGCCGCCTTCCCACGCGCCGAGGACCACGACAGCGATCCCCACCCGCCAGGCCGTGACACGCCCCTGGCTAGACATGCGCCCCCACTGAGGCCTGGCTCTTGATGACCTCACCGCGTAACACCGACCAGATGGCCCGATAGAGTTCAACGAACGCGTCGGTGGTGCGCAGTTCCCGCAGGTCGCGTGGCCGCGGCAGCGACACCGCGTGCCTGGCGACGATGCGGCTGGCCGGGCCGGCGGAGAGGACGATGACCTCGTCGGCCAGCGCGATGGCTTCCTCGAGGTCGTGGGTCACGAAGACCACCGTGCGGCGCGTGGTCCCGGCGACGCCGACGTCCCAGAGCGCCAGCAGTTCGGTCTCCATGAGCTGACGGGTGTGTACATCCAGCGCGCTGAATGGCTCGTCCATGAGGACCTGGGGACGGTCGAGAATCCAGTTCTGTGCCATGGTGACGCGCTTGCGCATGCCGCCGCTCAACTGTGACGGATAGTGCGAGGCAAACGGGGTGAGTCCGACCCTGGCAATCCAGTCATCGGCCCGTGCGTGCGCGTCTGCTTTCGACAGTCCTGCCAGGATCAGGCCCAGGGCGACGTTGTCGCGGACGTCCTTCCATGGCAACAGGGTCTCCTGCTGGAACATGTAGGTGGCACGGCGATTCAGCCCCTGCTGGTCGTGCCCTTCCACGCGGACGCGTCCGGAGGTCGGCATCAGCAGGCCGGCGATGAGATTGAGCAGCGTCGACTTGCCGCACCCGCTCGGCCCGACGATCGCCACGAAGGCGCCGGCTGAGATGGACAGCGACACGTCGTCCACCGCGCGGTACACCCGGCCATCAGAGGTGCGGAAGTCGTGGGACACGCGGTCCAGTTCGAGTGCGATCGGGCGATTCATGAATCCCTGAGTCTGGCGCATTCCTGCGCGGACGGCCAACGTCTTTCTGCGGCGCCTGACGCTCGCATATCATCACGCCCATGCAGAAGCTCGCGATTACCTGGCTGGGCCATTCGACATTCATCCTTCGGACGCCTGGCGGCACCCGGGTGCTGTTCGACCCGTGGCTCGGTAATCCCAATTGTCCGCCCGCGTTCAGGAAGCCGAAGGTCGATCTGATCCTCGCCTCACACGGCCATTTCGACCACATCGAGGACCTGATCAGCGTCGCGCGTGACACCGGCGCGCCGGTGGTGGGCATCTTCGAACTGTGCGACTGGCTGCAGCGGAAGGGGATCCAGAACGCCGCGCCGATGAACAAGGGCGGCTCGCAGGAACTGCTGGGGCTCCGCATCACCATGACCGACGCGCGGCACAGCAGCGGCTTCGTCGAGGATGGCCGCATGGTGTACATGGGGGAGGCGGCGGGCTTCATCGTCCGCCTCGAGGACGGGATGACGATCTACTACGCCGGTGACACGTGTCTGTTCGGCGATATGCAGCTCATTGGCGAGATGTACAAGCCGGACATCGCGTTTCTCCCGATTGGTGACCGCTTCACAATGGATCCGGCGGCGGCCGCCCGCGCCTGCGCCTTTCTCGGTGTCCGGCAGGTGGTGCCGATGCACTGGGGCACGTTTCCCCTGCTCACTGGCACGCCAGCGGACCTCAGGAAGCTGGTTCCACCAGGGGTCGAGGTGCTCGAGTTGAAGCCCGGCGAAACCTCCGAATAGGGCGCGGCACCCGCGTTCGACCATGCCTGTTTTGTGATCGTCACGCGAGAGTCGTAAGCGGTCAGCACCCGGGACGGTCGCGGTGGCGTGCCGTATCAGGCAAATCGGCGCACCGACGCGCGGCACACGGCTTGCCAGTCACGCGAGTGGAAAGGGGCACGACGTGATGGCTGGGTACAAGGGGCCTGCGGAGCCGATGCCGCGCGGAAGTATGCAGGACGAGTGGGGCCTCAATACCCCGGAACCTGCTGCCGACCAATCGTCCACGACGGGCAGGACCTCGAGTGGTGCCATTTACACACTGGAGTCACCGGTGCGGTGTCCGCAGTGCGAACGCGAGATTCGCGCGTTGCGGGTGCTCAGGGTGCTTCGCACGCAGGTCTCCTTTACGTCGACCCTTCCGCGGAAGGGCTACGTCATCGTGTGTCCCGAGTGTGACGGGCTGCTCTCCGCGGAACTGTCCGGTCTCATCTGATCGCCAGGCATTCGAATCGGGACTCGCATGTGACGGACCAGCCTTCCAATCCCACTCAGCTCTGCGACTGGATTTCCGGGTCGCTCGATTCGGTACGAGCGGCCGTGGCAGCGGTCCAGGGGGCGCTCGAGGCTGTGTGTGCAGAGCGGGACGCCGCCCGTGCGGCAGTGCAGGAGGAGCGGGACCGAGCCTCCAGGGCAGAGGCCGAACTCCTCAGGGCGACCGAAGAGTTCGAGCTATCGGTCGGCGAAATCCGCCAGGAGCACGTCACGCTCATCGATCAGCATCAGACGGCGTCCACGTCGCTGCCGCTGGATCAGTTGCTGATCGTGTTTGCGAGCATGAAGCGGGCAACAACGTATCCCGACGTCCTGACGGCGCTCGTTGATGGGCTTGCGCGGGAACTGTCCCGCGTTGCGCTGTTTGAGGTCCAGGGGAGCCGCCTGCTGGGTCTGCAGCAGCGGGGCCTCGAGGTCGAGCGCGATATCTCCACGATCGCCGTTACCCCGGCGCCTGAGTCGCTGCTCGGGCGGGCCCTGAGTTCCGGGCGGTTCGAAGTGCACGTGACCAACGCGCGAACCGAGGGCGACTCCACGCTGCCGTTCGGCGGCACACCCTCGTGCGCGCTGGCGATTCCGATCTCGATCGCGGGCATGTCGCCCGCCGTCATCTACGCGGACGATTCGGACAGGCCGGAATTCGCCACAGGCGCGTCCTGGGCACGTGCCAAGTTCGCCGAACTGCTGCAGCAGCACGCGCTGCTCGAACTGATCCGGATATCGGTTGAGCAGAAGGCACTGACTGAGTACCGCGAGTACGCCGTGATGCTCGTCAATGAGATCGAGTTCGCTCATGCGGCAGACGCGGATGCCGGGCGGACGCCGCTCGAACGCCAGCAGCGCATCAGAGGCGATCTTGAGAGCGCACGCCGAATCTTCGCGCAGCGCACCGCAGGAGACGGGGCCCCGGCCGCGGAGTTCCTCGAACAGCGCCTCGTCGAGACCGTGGAGACGCGGGGCGAATCCAGCTTCTCGAGCGACATGGCCGCGGTGCTCGGTATTTCGAGCGCCGCGGCGTCGTCACGCGTCGTGATGATGTTTCGATAGGGCGACCGCGTTCGCGGACCGGGCATTGGTGTCGCCCGCGAATGCCACGTGGCCTACCGGATGATGATCGTGCCCTGCAGGTTGGTGTTCGTCTCCAGATTGTGATCGTGGTAGCCGCAGGTGCGCACGGTGTTCAGGTTGCCGGTCTGGCGACTCTGGCCCGCCGTCAGGAAGCCCACCTGGTTGAGCTCAGGGCAATCCGTGTGGGCCGGGTGGGGGTCCGAGTTCATGTCGTGCGCCCGGGTGTCGTTGTTGACGAAGGTCACGCGCGTGCCCGGCGAGACGGTGATCGACTTCGGCGACACGACACCGGCAGAGGAAATCGTGATCGTCGTCGTGCTGCCTGGCGCCGGTGAAGGCGCCGGCGTTGGTGACGGCGATGGTGACGGCGAGGGTGCTGGCGCCGGTGAAGGAGAGGTTGAGGGGGCCGTCGGCGAACTGCCGCCACCGCCGCCGCACGCCGCCACCATGAGTGCAGCTGCCACCGCCGCACAACCCATCCACGCGATATATCGACGCATCAGTAGCATGTCCTCGAAAGAGTGAAGCCCGGGTGTCAGTCGTTCCCGAACAGTCTGCCCGCGGTCACCGCGACCTGCGGGAGGGGCGCCTCATCAGCAAGAGCAAGCATGGTGCCCTCAACCTGATGCTGAAATGCCAGCATTCCTGCTGATTGGCGAATCCTTGGCTTACCGGGCCGGTAAGCCGCGACAACCGGTGTAATCGGCACGGTCAGGCAATCCGGTACTTGGCCAGGTAGTAGCTGAGGGCACGCTGGCTGATGCCCATCAACTCGGCGGCGTCCTTCTTGACGCCGCCCGCCTGGTCGAGAGCCCGGCGGATGGTTTCCCGCTCCACCCACTCGATGTTCTGGCGCAGCCGCGATGACGGCAGGCCGGAGGCGGGCGCCGAGATCGTTCCGATCGTTGAGATAGACGCCGCTGTGAGGATCCGCCCCGTGGTGAGCACCACCGCACGCTCGATGGTGTTCTCCAGCTCCCGTACATTGCCAGGCCATTCGTTGCGCTGCAGCACCTGGACGGCCTCGTCATCGACGCGATCGATCGGCTTGCCGGTCCGCAGCGTGTGCTTCGCAACGAAGTGCTCGACCAGGACGGGGATGTCATCGCGCCGCTCGCGCAAAGGCGGAATCTCAATGGGGATGACGTTGAGGCGGTAGTAAAGGTCCTCCTGGAAGCGTCCCTCCGCCACCATCTGCTTCAGGTCGCGGTTGGTCGCGGCAATGACCCGCACGTCCACGGACTGTGTTCGCTCGGCCCCGAGCGGCTCGAACTCCCGCTCCTGGAGTACCCGCAGCAGCTTGGCCTGGACGCCGATGCCGAGCGTGCCGATTTCGTCGAGGAAGATCGAGCCGCCATCGGCCAGCGCGAACTTGCCGCGCTTGGTCATCGTGGCGCCGGTGAAGGCGCCGCGGACGTGACCGAAGAGTTCGGATTCGAGCAGCGTTTCCGGAATGGCCGCGCAGTTCACCTTGATGAGCGGCATATCGCGTTGCGCGCTGCGGTGGTGGACGAGCCGCGCCACCATTTCCTTGCCGGTGCCGGTTTCACCGGTGATGAGCACGGTGCTCTTGGTCTGCGCCACGAGGTCCGCGCGCGCAATGACCTCCTGCATGGCCCGGCTCCGGCCGACCAGGCCGTAGTGGTTGAACTCGGCGTCGCGCTCGCTGATGAGGTACTGGCGTTCGGTTTCGGTGCGGACCTGCTTGACCGCCCGGCGGGCCAGTGCAATCAGTTCGTCGACTTCGAAGGGCTTCTCGAGGAAGTCCACGACACCCAGCTTGAACGCCTCACGCACGAGCTGCGTGGACCCATGGGCGGTCATCATGACGATTTGCGGCCGCTCGGCTGCCGGCGTGGTCTGTGAGATCTCGCGAATCAGTTCCATGCCGGTCATGCCGGGCATCATGTTGTCGACGACGAACAGGTCGAAGCTGCGCTGCAGAAGCAACCGCTGTGCGTCACGGACACTCGTGGCCTCGACGACCTCATGCCCTTCGTCGCGCAGGGCCAGGCCCAGACGTTTGCGGATTTTCTCTTCGTCGTCGACGAGCAGGATCGAGCCGCGCATGGTGGATGTCATGAGATCCGCTCCGTGGATGCGATCGGGAGGTCGATGCGCATCTCCGTGCCTTCGCCGTGGCGGCTGCTGGCCGAGAGGGTGCCGCCCAGTCCCTCGATGATGTTCTTGGTGATCGGCAGGCCGAGCCCGGTGCCCGTTCGCCGCGTGGTGAAGTAGGGATCGAAGATGTGGATCATGTCGTCCGGCGCGATACCGATGCCGCGATCGCGGATGGAGATGCTGACACGCGTGCCCTCTAGACGTGTGCGGATGGTCACGCCCGCAGGCGCCGTGCCTGTCGCTGGAGTTCCCGGTCGTGGGACGGCTGGTTGGTCGGTGCCGGTTGGAGTGAGTTCCAGGGCCTCGACGGCATGACGGGCGTTGCCGAGGAGGTTGATGAGCGCGGCCCGGAGCCGCTCAGCGTCGGTGGTCACGAGCGGCAGCGAGGCGTCGAGGTCGAACGCGAGATCCACTCCTGACGCGCCGGCCCACGCAGCGGCGGCCGAATCCCGGCAGATGGCATTGGCGTCCGCCTCGGCCAGCTGGAAGCGGATCGGCCTGGCAAAGTCGAGCACCTCGGTGACGATGCGGTTGAGGCGCGCCGTCTCCTCGTCAATGTCGGACACCGCCTCGCGCCACTCGGAGCCGACGGGAGCATGGCGCTGCAGGCTCGCCAGGCACGTCTTGATAATCATCAGCGGATTACGGATTTCGTGGGCGATGACGGTGGACAGGCGCCCCAGTGCGGAGAGCCGTTCCTTCTGCGCCGCGTCCTTCTGAAATCGCCCAATCGATTCGGTCATCGCGTTGAACGTCGACGCCAGCAGGCGCGCGTCCTCGTCATCCCAGGCGCCGCTCTTGAGCGACACCTTGCGGGTAAGGTCGCCGGTGGCCGCCGTCTCCCGCATCGCCGTCGTGATGGCGGCCAGGGGGCGCGTCATCGTCCGCGCGACGCCGTAGCTGAGCAGCGTGGCGACCAGGACCGTGATGACCAGCGCGGCCATCAGGCCGTTTCGAATGGTAGTGAGGAAGCGGAGCCGTTCCGTGCGCGAGCGAAGGATCAGCGCGACCGGCGTGCCTTCTCTGACATCCTCACCGGCCGACAGCGGACGGGCGATGGCCAGGTAGTCCTCGCCGCCGAGGGTGATGGGCTGGATCGTGGTTGCGGCAAGCGCGGCGGCAGCGGCGACGCGCCGATCTTCCGGCAGCGTCGAGGCGACGATGCGGCCGTCGACGCCAAACGCAATGTCACTGGCCGTCAGACCTTTAAAGCGTGCCGCAAGTGCATCATCGAGAGAAAAACCTGCCGTCAGCCGGCCAAGGACCGCTGGAGGAACCCCCTCAATGAACAGCGGTACGCTGACGACCTGCAGCAGGCCGCGGCCCTGCCTGACGAAGGTCGCGACCTCGTCGGTCTGGCCGGCTCGGGCCACGAGCCGAGGAAGGGTGTCGATCTTGTCGCCAGTGGACGCCAGAACGTGGCCGGCAGGCGAGGTGAGCACGAAGACATCGGCGGCCATCTGCCGTGCGTAGGCATCAGCCAGGGGTTGGACCGTGGGCGCGTCGCCCGTCTCCACCGCGGCCTTGAGTTTGGGCAGGTCGGCGATCAGACGGGCCATACGCGTAAACGTGTCGGTGAGCGTGGCCCGCTGCTCATCGACCAGCGTGCCAGCTTCGGTGAGGCCCCGGCGCAGTTCGTCCTCGGCCTCCCGTGATGCGCGGGCGTTGACAAAGGAAAAGGCCAGTCCCAGCGAGAGGGCCGAGACGACGGTGCACGCCAGGAAGATCCGGTTCGTGAGCGAGGAAGTGGCGCGCATCTCGGGGACGGGTCAATGATAGGACCAAATCGCCTGTGACCAGCCCGGACGCCGGCGAGAGGCAGGACTCGCAAGCGCTGCTCCGGGTTATACTTGCGCCGCTAACGAACCCCTCTCAGGGGCCCCCGCGGGGCATGTCGGCGCCGTGGGGAGCAGGTCGCTCAGGAGACGTAGTGGCGTATATCATCTGCGAGCCGTGCATCGGCACGAAAGACAGTGCGTGTGTGGATGTCTGTCCTGTGGACTGCATTCACCCGCGAAAGGACGAACCCGGATTCGACACGGC
>CANJYC010000010.1 GCA_947478985.1 Acidobacteriota bacterium
AGTTCGCACCCGAGCTGATTCTCGTGTCCGCCGGATTCGACGCGCACCAGGACGATCCACTCGGTGGACTCCGCCTCACCACCGATCAGCTGGGTCGGCTGACCGCGCACCTTGTGACGGTAGCCAGCGAGTGCTGCGAGGGGCGGCTGGTGGCGGTGACGGAGGGCGGCTACGACCTCCAGGCCCTGGCTGGCTGTCTGCGGACCGTGACGCGGGTGCTTGCCGGTGACGCAGGTCTTGAGGATTTTCCCATGCCGACTGGGGCGACACCGCGGGGTGACGCCACGCTGGCGGCCGCGCGGCCTGCTCTCGCAAAATACTGGCAGCTATAATCGGTCGTCGGCCTGCGGTGACGGAGTCCCGCACCGACGCGCGCACGAGGCGGTCGACCGCAGTCTGCAGACGTCATGGATTACAAGCCCCAGGAACTCGACAGGAAGTGGCAGCAACAGTGGGTGGCCACGCGCGCCTTCGAGGTGGTCGTCGACCCCTCGAAGCCGAAGTTCTACGCGCTCGAGATGTTTGCCTACCCGTCCGGGCACGCACACGTCGGCCACGTCCGCAACTACATCATCGGCGACGTGATGGCGCGGATGAAACGGATGCGCGGCTTCAATGTGCTCCACCCGTTCGGGTGGGATGCGTTCGGCCTGCCGGCCGAGAACGCCGCCATCAAGAACGGCATCCATCCGGAAGTGTCGACCCGCGACAACATCGCGCACATGAAGGGGCAGCTTCAGCGTCTCGGCATCAGCTATGCCTGGGAGCGCGAGTTCGCTACCTGCGATCCCGAGTACTACAAGTGGAACCAGTGGCTCTTCATCAGGATGTTCGAGAAGGGGCTGGCCTACCGGCGCAAGTCATCGGTGAACTGGTGCCCGAAGGACAACACCGTCCTGGCCAACGAACAGGTTGTTGACGGCGGGTGCTGGCGCTGCGGGACGGCGGTGGAAACCCGTGACCTCGAGCAATGGTTCTTCCGCATCACCGCGTACGCCGACGAGTTGCTCGACGCCACGGCCACGCTCACGGGCTGGCCCGACAAGGTGCTGACGATGCAACGGAACTGGATCGGGCGCTCCGAGGGCGCGCGGGTCACGTTTCCGTTCGAGCACGATTCCGCGGCCGCGATCGACGTGTTCACGACGCGCATCGACACGATTTTCGGCGCCACCTTCGTGCTGCTTGGCCCGGAGCATCCGCTCGTGGCTACGCTCGCGGCCACCTCGCCTGATCCCGCAGCGTTCACGCGGCAGGCACAGGCCTTTCGCGCGCAGGACCGCGCCGCCCGGATGAGCGGCGAGATCGAGAAGCAGGGATTCGATACCGGCGCGCGCGTCATCAATCCGTTCACGAAGCAGCCTGTGCCCGTGTGGGTCGCCAACTTCGTGCTCGGCGAGTACGGCACGGGCGCGGTCATGGCGGTGCCGGCGCACGACCAGCGCGACTTCGAGTTCGCGCGGAAGTTCCACCTGCCGATACAGGTCGTCATCACGGCCGATGGAACATCAGTCGCCGCCGATTCGCTCACAGAAGCCGCGGATGCGTTCGGGACGCTGGTCGATTCCGGCGAGTTCAGTGGTCTGTCGTCAGCCGACGCACAGAAGCGGATGATCACGCTGGCCATGGCGCGCGGATTCGGTGAGAGCACGGTGCAGTACCGGTTGAAGGACTGGGGTATCTCCCGGCAGCGGTACTGGGGCACGCCGATTCCGATGCTGTATTGCGAGAAGGACGGCATCGTGCCCGTGCCAGACGCGCAGTTGCCGGTGGAGTTGCCGCGCATCACGGAGTTCACCGGGCGCGGTGATTCGCCGCTGGCGCAGGTGCCGGAGTTCGTCAATGCGACGTGCCCGACCTGCGGGGGGCCGGCACGGCGTGAAACCGACACGATGGACACGTTTGTCGATTCGTCGTGGTACTTCTACCGTTTCGCCGATCCGAAGAACGGCGCGCATCCATTCGACCCGGCCGCGGTCAAGTACTGGTTGCCGGTCGATTTCTACAGCGGTGGCGTCGAGCACGCCATCCTGCACCTGATCTACTCGCGCTTCTTCGCGCGTGTATTTCGCGACCTCGGCTACGTCGACCACGCCGAGCCGTTCACCCAGCTCCTCACGCAGGGGATGGTGCTGAAGGACGGCGCCGTGATGTCCAAGTCGAAGGGGAATGTCGTCGATCCGGACTCGATGCTGCAGAAATACGGCGCTGACGCACTTCGTCTTTACGTCATGTTCGTCGCGCCGCCCGAGAAGGAGATTGAGTGGACCGACAGTGGCCTCGAGGGGAGCTGGCGGTTTCTGGCGCGGGTGTGGCGTCTCGTCGATCACTGGCTGGAGGCCATGGGCGGTCTTGAGGCCGGTGCTCCCGAAGCATTCGGCAGTCTTAATGCGGGCGAGCGGGCGCTGCGCCGGAAGGCACACGACACCATCAGGCGCGTTACCGCCGACATCGAGCAGCGCCAGTCGCTCAACACCGCCGTGTCGGCGATGATGGAGCTGGTTAACGAGCTCTACGCGTTCAGCGAGCAGACCATGACCGGCGCGCCGGGCAAGTGCGGCGAGGCTGACGCGGGACGCGTCGGTGTCGCCGAGCGTCGCGAGACGATCGACGTCGTCCGCGAGGCGCTCCTGGCGCTGGTGCGGATGCTGGCGCCGTTCGCGCCGCACACCGCCGAGGAATTGTGGGAGCGGCTGGGGCACGGAGCGGGACTGGAGGCGGCAACGTGGCCGGTCTTCGATCCGCATGTGGCCAGAGCGGACGAGATCGTGATGCCGGTACAGGTGAACGGGAAAGTGCGCAGCCGCCTGACGGTGGCGGCCGACGCCTCGGAGGCGGAGCTTGAACGGCTCGCACTGGCCGACCCGGCGATCGCGCCCTACATCGACGGCAAGACCATCAAGAAGGTTGTCGTCGCCAAGGGAAGACTGGTGTCGATTGTGGTTCAGTAGGATCGCGGCGGCAGGCGCGATCGTTCTGGCGTTGCTGAGCACGTCGTGCGGCTATGCGCTGGCCGGGCGAGGGTCGTTCCTTCCCACGGATATCCGCGTCATCGGCATCCCGCAACTCGTCAACAACACCACCTTCTTTCAGGTTGAGCAGGTCCTCACCGAGAAGGTGCGCACGGAGTTCATCGGCCGCGGCAAGTATTCCGTGCTCGCCGAGCCGACAGGGGCTGACGCGGTGCTTACCGGGCAGGTGCTGAGCATCACGGTCACCCCGATTGGTTTCACCGGAGAACAGCTCGCCTCCCGCTACGCATTCACGCTCACAATGCGCGTCGAGTTTACCGACACGCGGACCAACCGGGTGCTCTGGTCCAACGATGCGCTGACCTTCCGCGAGGAATACGACCTCAATACGCGCGGCAATACCAATATCGAGGGGAGCGCGTTTCTGGACCAGGAGCGCAGCTCGTTCGACCGCATCGCCACGGACGTTGCCCGCACCGTGGTCACCGCCATCGTCGAGGCGTTCTAGCCCGTGCCGCCACTGTCACCCGCCGCCCTCCGCGCACAGCTGGCGTCCGGGGACACGGCGTCGCTCTATGTGCTGCTCGGCGACGACGACGCAGAGAAGTCGTCAGTGGCGGCGGAGTTCGCGGACACCGTGGACGAGGGGCTGCGTGCGTTCAATGTCGATCGTCTGTATGGCGGAGAGACCAAGGTCGAGGATCTGCTGGGCGCGGCTGAGACGCTGCCGATGATGGCGCCGCGGCGCATCGTGCTGATCCTTGAAGCCGAGAAGCTCCTGATTCCCAAGCGCGAGAGCAAGGCCGCCGACGAGGAACTGGAGCGTCTTGAACATTTCGTCGAGGACCCGCCGCCGCACGCCACGGTCGTGTTCGTGTGCGGCAATATCGATAAGCGCCGACGGCTGGTGAAGCTGCTGCTGAAGGAAGCGCAGGTCGTCGATACCGGGACGATCGCGGACGCGGCGGATGCGGAGCAGTGGGTGAAGGTGCGCGCCGCGCGGGATAAGGTCGGCCTCGACGGCGGGGCCATCCGCGCGCTCGTCGACCGCGCCGGCCTCGACATCGTGCGGCTGCGATCGGGATTCGAACGGGTCGCGCTCTACACCCTGGGGCAGGCCACGGTCACGGCTGACGATGTCAGGCAATCGGTGCCAGCGGGCCCTGAGGCTCAGGCGGACTTCGGCATCGCGAAGGCCATCTGGCGTAATGACGCTGCGGAGGCGCTGCGCGAACTGGCCCGTGCCCTTGATGCCGGTGCAGTGCCGGTGATGCTGATGGGGCAGTTGCGCGCTGCCGCAGAGAAGCTGCCCCCGCCACGGATACAGAGCGCGATCGAGGCCGTCTTCCGGACGGACCTCGCGCTCAAGTCGTCGGGCGGCGATCCGAGGATTCTGCTGGAGCGGTTGACGGTCGAGCTGTGCGCGGCGCAGTCTCGCCGGTAGCGGCCTCGGCAGACCGGCTCATGTAGAACTGGTACGCGCAGCGCTCGGTCTCGGCGGGCGCAGTCATCGGGATCTCCACGCCGTGGGCCGCCGCGCCACCATTCATGAACACCACCAGCGTATTTGCCCGGAACGGCACCGTCTTGACCAGCTCGCACGTGTAGCCGTGAGCCTCGGGATAGTACGTGCTCGTGCGATCGATCGCGGGGACCCCGTTGAGGCTGAGGAGCCGCGTGCCGAAACTCTCGCTGTCTCCGGGCTTCGCCAGGTAGAGCAGGCACGTGGCGACGGTGCGCTGCGGGTCCTGGTGCGGTGCAAGCGTGTACCCAGGGCGGCGCAGCATCAGTCGTCCACCAGTTGCTTCGAGCGGCGCCGCCGATGCGCCCTGCAGCGCCCTCGATGCGCCTGGCACGAGCATCTCCGGGACGACCACATCTTCGAAGAACGACCACATCCGCCGCGTCCAGCCTGGCAGCACGTCGAGCGTGGCCCGGAACTTCAGGTCGAGCTTCCGGCCCTCGTGGTCGGGTTTGAAAAAGGCGGTCGGCGGAATGGCATCGAGCAGGCCCCGGTACGTGTCCTCCGGGAGGACGTCCTGCACAACAATGTGCGGCATCGGATGGCGCTCGACCACTGCGGACGCGAGCGCGCGTGCCACGTGCGCGGTCACGCGGGCCGCGTCGAGCGCGTGCGCGTGGCGCTC
Source organism: Acidobacteriota bacterium (assembly GCA_947478985.1). Classification (GTDB taxonomy): domain Bacteria; phylum Acidobacteriota; class Vicinamibacteria; order Vicinamibacterales; family UBA2999; genus CANJYC01. The sequence goes on from CANJYC010000010.1 coordinate 5,120, forward strand.
GTCGAGTCGTTCAGCGTCACTCGCGAGAGCGAGGCGGAACTTGTTGAGCTCGTGATGTGAGAGGCGAAGCTTCTTGCGAAGGTCAGCGACCGAGCGTTCGAGCTCCACGAGGCGGGCCGCGTGCGCCTTCGCGATGGAGTCGGACTCCTTGCTGTGGCGTCTCTGGCCGGTGGCCTGTTCCTTGAGCTCGCCGCGGAGGCGGGCATCATCATCCCGCCACTGCTGGCGGAGGAACGCTACTGTGCCGCTGCCATAGAGCGCACGGCGCAGCAGGGAGAACACTACACTGCGGCCTTGGTCAGCCGCGACGAGAGCCGCGACTTGTAGCGGCCGGCGGTGTTGCGGTGGATGATGCCCTTGGTGGCCATCTTGTCGACGATCGACACGGTGGCGCTGAGGGCGGACTTGGCGCCGGCCACGTCCTTGGCATCGAGCGACGCGCGGATCGCCTTGAGGGCGGTGCGGAGCTTCGAGCGCATCTGCCGGTTTGCGTCCCGGCGCTTTACATTCTGTCGATTCGCCTTGAGGGCGGACTTCGTACGCTTGGCCACTGTGCGGGCGTCCTCTCGGAAAAGAAATCCTGTCGCTTACAAAGGGGTAATTGTACCACGGCCGCCGGTGCCGTGTCGCCGTTACTGTTCGATGATTTCGAAGGTGCCGGACGAGGGCCGCTCACTCGAATAGCGACGCACCTGGTGGCCGTCGACGATTTCAATCGTCTTATAGAGGACGCGACGGCTGGTGGTGGGCGGCGCAGGTTCGACCCCGGCGGCGGACCCTACTCGCTTCACGTAATCACGTGTTTCCTGGTAGGGCGGCACCACGCGCCCGTATTTCTCGACGGCTCCGGCGCCTGCGTTGTAGGCCGCGAGCGCCAGTTCCTCGTTCCCTTCGTAGCGATCGAGCAGCTGGCGCAGGTAGGCCGTGCCGCCGCGGATGTTGTCCTCTGGGTCGTAGGCGTTGCGCACGCCAAGCTCCTGCGCTGTCGAGGGCATTAGCTGCATGAGCCCCATGGCGCCCTTTGGCGACCGCGCCCGCGGATTGAACCCGGATTCCACTTGAATCACGGCCCGAACCAGATCCGGACGGATGCGTTGCCGGGCCGCATGCGCGAGGACGAGAGGCTCGATCCGGTCGCGGAAGGCGTTCGAGACCAGCGGCCTCGTGGCGCGCAACGTCGTACCTGGAACGGCGTAACTGGTGGCCCCTGCATCAAGCTGCCGATCCGAGAGGACCAGCCGCCCATTGGCATCACGCCACGCATAAATCTGGGCGTCGGCCTGAGTCGGCCACAGCAGGGCCGCGCACGCGGCCACGAGAAGCAGACGGATGGGCATTAAGGTTGGAAACAGTTGAGCAGCATGAGTTTACAGTACAGAAGAGGCCTCAGGATACTCCTTATATTTATCGGCGTCGGCGCGTGAAGTGTTAGGGTGGACCTCCGGATGCCGCTGCTCACACTCGATCAGGTCTCACTCGCTTTTGGTTATCTCCCGCTATTCAAGGATGCCAGCCTTCGCATAGAGCCGGGCGAGCGCCTGGCGCTCATCGGTCGGAACGGGACAGGGAAGTCGACCCTGCTCAAGGTGGTTGCCGGGGAACTCGCGCCTGACGCGGGGTCGGTCTGGCGGGCCCCTGGGCTGCGGGTTGCCCGGCTTTCGCAGGATGTGGCCGAACTCGGAGATCGGACGGTCCGCGCCGAGGTGGCGGCTGGGCTCGGGGCGCATGACGCGGACTCCTGGGACCTCGCGCACAAGATCGACATCGTCTTGTCCCGTCTCTCGCTGCCCGAGGACCGCCTGGTGAGTGAGCTGTCAGGTGGGTGGCGGCGGCGCGTCCTGCTCGGCAAGGCCCTGGTATCGGAACCCGACCTGCTTCTGCTCGATGAGCCGACCAACCACCTCGACATCGAAGCCATTCAATGGCTGGAGTCACACCTGCGGGACTTTGCCGGGTCGCTCCTGTTCGTGACGCATGACCGGGCGTTTCTGCAGCGACTGGCGACCCGCATCATCGAGCTGGACCGGGGGGCGTTGACGTCGTGGCCTGGCGGGTACGGCGAGTACCTGCGGAAGAAGAGCGAGGCCCTCGAGACCGAGGCGCGCGACCTCAATCGGCTCGACAAGAAACTGGCGGAGGAGGAGGTCTGGCTCCGGCAGGGGATCAAGGCGCGGCGCACTCGCAATGAAGGGCGTGTCCGCGCGCTGATGGCGCTGCGCGCCGAGCGGGCCTCGTATCGGGCGCAGGAGGGATCCGCGCGGATGGCGATCGAGCGCGGCGAGGCTTCGGGCAAGATGGTCTTCGAGCTCGAGGACGTCTCGAAGCGCTTCGGTGACATCACGGTCCTCGACCATGTGACAACCCGCATCGTTCGAGGTGATCGCGTCGGGTTGCTCGGTCCGAACGGGTCCGGGAAGACCACGTTCTTACGGCTGTTGATGGGGGAGCTGGAACCTGACGGCGGTTGCGTGCGGTGCGGTGCTCGGTTGCAAGTGGCCTACTTCGACCAGCAGCGCGAGCAGCTCGACCCGGAGAAGACCGTTGCTGACAGCGTCGCCGATAGCGACACCGTGATGGTGAATGGCCAGCCCAAGCACGTGCTCGGCTATCTGGCGGACTTCCTGTTTCCGAAGGAGCGCGCACGGTCCCCGGTCAAGGCGCTGTCGGGCGGGGAGCGGAACCGGCTGCTGCTGGCGCGGCTCTTTGCAAGACCCGCGAACGTCCTGGTGATGGACGAACCGACCAACGATTTGGACATCGAGACCCTCGAGCTGCTCGAGGAGCTGATCGACGGCTTCGATGGCACGGTCCTGCTGGTCACACACGACCGCGTATTCCTGGACAACGTCGCAACCTGCACGCTGGCCTTCGAGGGTGGCGGCCGGGTGGCGGAATACGTAGGTGGATACGAGGACTACGTACGGCAGACGTCGGTGCGGTCCGGTCAGGGACGAGCCGAGGGGCGGGTTCGGTCTGGAGCCGGCAAGGGGAAGTCGACATCGACTGGTGCCGTGCCGTCGGTCGCGCCATCGCGACCCGTCACACGCCGGAAGCGCACGTTCAAGGAAGAGCGGGAATTCGAAGTGTTGCCGGCGCGGATTGCGGCCCTCGAGCGAGAGCAGCAGGAGTTGCAGATTGCAGCAGCCTCGCCGGAGTTCTATCAGGCGGGCGCCGGGCGTATTGCCGCCGTGCTCGCTCGCATCCCACAGGTTCATGACGAGCTTGAACGGGCGTTGGCCCGCTGGGTGGAGCTTGAAGAAGCCTCGCAGTAAGGCCGAGATGAGGGTCCGGCTAAAGACGGCGCAGCAATTGCTCTATTACGCCGTCAGATCTGGGTGAGATTTCGAGCCGGCTCACCGCTCCGGTCATTCGCGTGAATAATCATGCGGGTCTGCGCACATCCGGTCGGGGACAATGGGTGCAGCCGGAATGACACTGCAGGTAAGTGTTTACGGATCCCGGATTCGGTTTTTTGGATAACTCGTGTGTGGGCATATGCCCACAAGACATGGCAACCTTTGCGAGGAGTGCTGGTTCGCGGCACGCTAGCTACTGATGGGAATTCTCGAAAAACTCCGCCCACTGCCTCGCTGGAGGCACACCGACCCCGCAGTCCGCGCGGCGTCCGTGTACGAACTCGGTCCTGACGAGGGCGACGCACTGCTCGTCCTGGCTCGTGAGGACGTGGAGGCTCGGGTGCGTCGCGCAGCTGTGACGCGTCTCAGTGACGTGGCAGTCCTCGGCGACATCGCCAGAACCGACCCGGACGATGACGTTCGTGCCGAAGCGATTCGCGGGCTTGCAGGCCTGGCAGCCGAAACTGACGACGTGGCGCGGGCCAGCGAAGTCGTTCACCATCTGATCCAGCTCGGGCGGTCCAAGGAAGTGGTGCTGATCGTCAGGCATGGTGCGACACCCGCGGTGCGCACGGCGATTGTCGAACAGCTCGCGGACGCAAAGTCGCTGGGCTCGATTGCCCGTCATGCGCAGGACTCGGCGACTCGCGTGCAGGCGCTTGGCCGGCTGGCGGACGCGGACGAAGTGCTCGCTGTGGCACTCAAGTCTGAACATACCGATGCCGCGGTGGCAGCGCTTGAACGTGTGACCGATCGCGAGGCCCTTGATGCGATCGCGCAGCGCGGCCGGAACAAGGTGGCCGTACGCCGCGCGCGCGCCCGCTTGCGCCTGCTTGATGAAGCGTCCCGTCCCGCCCCGGTTGAAGCGGCCGCCCGGATGGGAGCCGAGGATCGCGAGCGCGCGTTCGCGCTGCTGCATCTGGCCGAAGGGCTCGTGGCGCAGCACGAGGTTGACGTCGCCATGGCAGGACTTGCCGACGTGCTGCTGGCGTGGGCCGAGTTCGGTGCCGATGTCGAGATCGAAGCGGAGTTCATCCAGCAATTCGAGGCGGCCGCCGACGCGGTGCGAGAGGCGATTGCCGAGCGTCAGCGGGAGCGGGCGGTCGAACAGGCGCGTGCCGATGCAATGGCGCGCGAGCAGGCCGACCGTATCGCGATCTGCCAGCAGATCGAGGCTCTGGACGGCGACGATGCGGCCGATCGTATTGCGGACCTCAAAGTGCAGTGGGACGGCCTGGCACCGATGCCGTCCGAGTACGCGGCCTCGTTGAACCGGCGCTTTCAGGACGCCTCAAGGGCTTTTGAGAATCGGGCTCGGCGCCGGATGCTGGCGCAGGCAGCCGCCGGACGCCTCGACACGCTGGCGACCGAGCTCGAGCAGCTTCTGGCTTCCGAACAGCCGCTCGACGAGATCGTGGCCCGGTGGCGCGGATTGCGGCGGGATGCCGACGTGCTCCGCGAGCACGCGTCGGCGAATCCACTCGCCGCCGAGCGTCTCGAACGCGTTGTCGCCACACTCGAAGAAAAAGAGCACCAGCACCAGCAGGTGCGCGCCAAGCAGGAGCAGGAGAATCTGAAGCGCCTGCAGCAGCTGGCCCGCCAGCTCGATACGCTCGTGGCCGCGGAATCGCTGACGCTGAAGGCCGGCGACCGTGCCCTGCGTGACATCCGCGCCGCACTCGAAGAGCGGCCGCCGCTGCCCTCGAAGCAGGATCGCCAGGAGATCCAGGCCCGTCTCGAGGCCGCCCGTGAAATTCTCGGCCCGCGCGTTCAGGCACTGCGTGACGCTGACGAGTGGCAGCGCTGGGCCAACCTCCAGGTGCAGGAGGAACTCTGCCGGGAAATGGAAGCGCTCAAGGTCGAGCAGAGCCTTGATGTGGCCAGCCGCCGGATGCGCGAACTGCAGGCGCGGTGGAAGCAGTCGGCGCTGGCGCCGCGGACGCAGGGTGAGGCGATGTGGCGTCGCTTCAAAGTCGCCCAGGACGATGTCTTCGCGCGTACGTCGGCGCATATGGCTGCGCAGCACGCCGAGCGTCAGGGCAATCTGGAACGGAAACAGGCGCTCTGCGAACGCGCGACGGCCCTGGCCGGTTCAAGCGACTGGGTCAAGACGGCGACCGAGATTCAGGCGCTGCAGGCTGAGTGGAAGACGATCGGGCCGGTGAGCCGTGGACACGAGAAGGTGGTGTGGGAGCGGTTCCGCGCGGCGTGCGACCTGTTCTTCACCCGGCGCCAGGACGATCTGAAGAAGCGCAAGGACGAATGGTCCACCAACCTCACGCGCAAGGAAGCGCTGTGCGAGAAGGCTGAAGCGCTGGCCGATTCGACCGAGTGGGATAGCGCTGCGGCGCAAGTAAAGCAGCTGCAGGCCGAGTGGAAGACGATTGGCGCTGTCAGGAAATCAAAGTCCGATGTCATCTGGCAGCGATTCCGCACGGCTTGTGATCGCTTCTTCGATCGCTTCAAGCACCGCGACCAGGTAGATCTGCAGGCGAAGGTGGCCCCGCGCGAAGCGATCATCCGCGAACTCGAGGCCCTGCTGCCGGTTGAAGGGGTGGAGGCGAATGCGACGCCAGACACGCTGGTCGCAGCCATTCACGACGCGCGCGCACGCTGGGCTCAGGCGCCGGAACTGCCACGCGTCGTCCAGCAGGATCTCGCGGCCCGGTACCATCAAGCCGTGGGACGACTCGTAGCCGCATCGCCTGGCGCCTTTGCCGGCACCGATCTCGATCCGGACGCCACCCGCCAGCGCATGGAGAAGCTGGTGGCGAGGGTGGAGGAGTTGACGGCGGGCGAGCCGAGAGAGCAGAAGGCGCTGTCACCCACAGAGTTGCTCGCTCAGCAGTGGCGCGAGCGACTGGCCGCGAATACGATCGTCGGCAACAAGAGTGCCGGCGCGAATGAAGAATCGAAGTGGCGGGCGGCTGAACAGGAAGTCCGCAATGCGCAGGCGCAGTGGACACGATTCGGTCCGCTGCCGGCGGAAATTGCCGGTCCGCTCAACGAGCGGTTCCAGCGGGCCTGCCGCCGTTTCTTCGACCAGCGCCGGAAGGCCTCCTAGGCCGCCCGGCGCTGCCCCAGCCCTGATCGTCGGGCCCTACCCTTCGAGGTAGGTGTAGCCCTGCAGCCCGTCTTCGTAGAAGCGCAACAGGCGGCCGGCGCCCTCGTAGTCGATACGGCCGGCACGGACCGCTGTTTCCACGTCCGTGCGCAACTTGCCGAGCAGGACCTCGGCATCGAACTCCACGTAATCCAGCACTTCCTTGACCGTATCTCCCTTGATCAGCGTGTCGAGGCGGGTGTTGCCATGCTCGTCGAGGCTGACGTGTACGGCATGCGTGTCGCCGAACAGGTTGTGGAGGTCGCCGAGAATCTCCTGATACGCGCCGACCAGAAACACCCCCAGGTAGTAGCCCTCACCGTTCAATGAGTGGAGCGGCAGTGTCTTCTTGACGTCGCGACGATCGACGAAGCGATCGAGCTTGCCGTCGGAGTCGCACGTGATGTCGCCGAGAACGGCGTACTGCGTCGGCTTCTCATTGAGGCGGTGAATCGGCATTACCGGGAACAGCTGTTTGATCGCCCAGCTGTCGGGAATCGACTGGAACAGCGAGAAGTTGCAGAAGTAGGTATCTGAAAGCTGTTCGTCGAGGTTCTGGAGATCCTCCGGCACCTCGCTCATCGTCAGCGCGATCTTCTGCAGCTTGGTGCAGATTGCCCAGTAGAGATTCTCGGCCATGCTGCGCTGATCGAGCGGCAGGTAGCCGCCGCTGAACAGGCTGAGCGCCATGTCGAGCGCCTGACCGGCGTCGTGGTAGGCCTCGAGCGCATTGCGGGCGTTGACGTTGCTGTAGGTCTCGACCAGATCGAGAATCGGCTGCTCCCAATCGGCGTTGGCCACCGTGGGCACCTTCTCGTCGCCGAAGCCGGACACACCCAGGACGTTGAAGATGAGGGCGCTGTGATAGGCGACCACCGCCCGGCCGCTCTCAGACACGATGGTCGGGTGCGCCACACCGGCCTCATCGCACACGGTCTGGATGTGGTACACGACGTCGTTGGCGTACTCCTCCAGCGTGTAGTTCATGCTCGACTCGAAGTTTGTCTGCGAGCCGTCGTAGTCCACGCCGAGTCCGCCGCCGACGTCGAGGTACTGGAGACCGGCGCCCATCTTGGCCAGTTCGGTGTAGACGCGTGCACCCTCATTGAGGGCGCCTTTGACGACACGGATATTGGTGATCTGGCTGCCGAGGTGAAAGTGCAGCAGCTTCAGGCAATCCTGCATGCCACGCGCCTTGAGTTCCTCGAGGCCGCGCATGATTTCGGTCACGGTGAGGCCGAACTTCGATCGGAAGCCGCCGGAGGACTGCCAGCGGCCGCTGCCGCGGGCCGCCAGTTTGACGCGCATGCCGATCTGGGGACGCACGCCAATCTTCTCGGCGGCGTCGATAATCAGCCCCAGCTCGGTGAATTTCTCGACGACGGGAATGATGTTTCGCCCCATCTTGTGGGCGAGCATCGCTGTCTCGATGAACTCCGCGTCCTTGAACCCGTTGCAGATGATCGGCGTGTCGTTGTCAGCCACCGCGACCACGGCGAGCAGTTCGGGCTTTGACCCCGCCTCGAGGCCGAACTTGTAGGGCCGGCCGAAATTCAACACTTCCTCGACGACCTGGCGTTGCTGGTTCACCTTGATCGGATACACGCAGGTGTAGCCGCCCTGGTACTGATGCTGCCCGATCGCGGCCTGGAAGGCGGCGTGAATGTCGGCCAGGCGGTGCTTCAGGATGTCGGTGAAGCGGACCAGGACCGGCAGGCTGATGCCGCGCAGCTGGAGGCGGTCGATCAGTTCCTTGAGGTCGATCGCCTTGCTTGTGTCCTTGGTGGGATGCACCTGCATGTGGCCGGCTTCGTTCACCGAGAAGTAGCCGTTGCCCCACCGGGAGACCTCGTACAACTCACTCGCGTCGTGCACGGTCCACGCTCGCGCCTTCGTCGACGCGCCTGGGGAAAGCGGCGCCGTGCGCCCGTTGGTCTGCGTACTCATCTGGCTGTGATCATAAGCGGTGCCCCGTCGTGGAGCTCCATGCTAAAGGGGTTGCCGGCGACGCGAAAGCAAAAACAACGCGCTCACGTACAATGGTCCCCTGTATGGCCGAACGCAATCCCGCCATTCGCGTCCTGCTCCTGCCGAAGGACACCAACTTCTTCGGCACGATCTTCGGAGGCGTCATTCTCTCGCACATCGACCTGGCCTCGTCCGTCGAGGCGCGGAAGGTCGCGGCTCACCGCTACGTCACGAAGGCGATGCGGGAGGTGGAATTTCTCGCGCCGGTGCATCTGGGCGATATCGTGAGCTTCTACACCGAGACCGTTCGCATCGGCCGAACATCGATTACCGTGCGCGTGGTGGTCGAGGCCGAGCGGTGGGGCGCCAGCCCCACGGTTGCCGGACGCACCGGGCACGGCGAAACCGTCAAGGTGACGGAAGCCGAGGTGGTGCTTGTCGCCGTTGACGAGCTTGGCCGGCCGGTCCCTGTCAGGCCCGAGCCTCAGCAGGCCTAGGTTTTCCAGACGATGAGATGGCTTAGTACTCGGGGTGCGGCTCCGCCCGCGTCCTTCATCGATGCGCTGTTCTCCGGTGCCGCACCGGATGGCGGCCTGTACCTTCCGGAGCGGCTGGATCCGCTCCCGCCTGCCCGCGTCCGTGAGCTGACCGGCTTCACGGCTGCCGAGATCGGCGCCGTCGTCGGTGCGCAGCTGCTTGATGGAGACATCAGTCCGGAAGAACTGTCGGCGCTGGTGAGCGATGCGCTCAACTTCCCGATTCCGCTCGTCCAGGTTACCGACCGTGCCTGGGCACTGGAGCTGTTCCACGGTCCGACCCTGGCCTTCAAGGACGTCGGGGCCCGTGTGCAGGCGCGCCTGCTGCATCACTTCACCGATGGCACGCCGCTGACGATTCTGGTGGCGACCTCCGGCGACACGGGTAGCGCCGTGGCCCAGGCCTTCCACGGCGTGCCGGACACCCGCGTGGTCGTGCTCTACCCGCGGGGGCAGGTGAGCGACGTCCAGGAAGCGCAGATGGCGTCGCTTGGCGGCAACATCCTCGCGGTGGCGGTGGATGGCACCTTCGACGACTGTCAGCGCCTGGTGAAGCAGGCATTCGCCGACGACCAGCTGCGCACCCACGTCTGGCTGACGCCGGCCAACTCCATCAACGTCGGCCGGCTCCTGCCGCAGGTGTTCTACCACTTCATTCCCGGCCGGATCCCCGACGCGATCGTCTCGGTGCCGAGCGGAAATTTCGGCAATCTCACCGCCGGGCTCATCGCCAGGCGGCTCGGTGTTCCGGTGTCGCGCTTTATCGCCGCCACCAACGTCAACGACGTCGTGCCCGAGTACCTCCGCACGGGACGGTACGAGCCTCGGGCGTCGGTGCGCACAGTGGCCAACGCCATGGATGTCGGGGCGCCGAACAACTTCGAGCGCATGCAGACCTTGTACGGTGGCGATATTGAAGCCCTTCGCCGCGATGTGTCCGGCGCGGCGTACGACGACGCGCGCGTGGTGGCCGAGATCAGCCGCGTGTATCGCCAGCATGGGTACCTGCTCGATCCGCACGGCGCGATCGCATGGCTGGGGCTGCAGGATGCGCTGGCGCAGGCCCCGGACGCCAAGGGCGTATTCCTGGCAACGGCGCACCCGGCGAAATTCCGGGAGGTTGTCGAGCCGGCCATCGGCCGCACCGTGCCGCTGCCGGATGTGCTGGAAGAAGCCCTGGCGCGGCCTCGAATCAGCAGGAACCTCGCCGCCAGCTATCCGGATCTCGAGAGCCTGCTGCGTGAGTTCTGACGTCTTCCGCCCCCAGGCGGGCATGCTGCCCTCCCGCGGCGAGATCCCGAATTGCTACAAGTGGGATCTGACCTCCATCTGTCGCGACTGGGACGACTGGACGAGCCACTATCACTCGCTCGAGACCGCCGTGGAGGCGTTTGCCGGGTTCCAGGGGACGCTCGCGCTTGGCGGCGAACGGCTGCTGGCCGCCTTCCGCGCCATGGACGAGATGGGAGCGCTCAGTTATCGCGTCTGGTATTACGCCTCACTCCAGTACGACGAGGACCAGCGGAACAACGCCATCAACGGGCGGCGCCAGCAGGTCCAGATCCTGTTCGCCCGGCAGCAGCAGTCAAGTTCCTGGTTCAACCCTGAACTGCTCGCCATTCCGCCGGCGACGGTTCGTGCCTGGATGGACGCGAGCCCGGAGCTGGCTGTCTATCGCTTCGCGATCGAGAGCCTCTTTCACGAGCAGGAACATGTGCTCGACGAGAAAGGGGAGCGGCTCATGTCATTCGCGGGACGCGTGAACAGCGTGCCCTACGACAGCTACGCGGCGCTGACGACCGCTGACATGACGTTCCCGTCGATCACGCTCGAGAACGGAGCGGACATCACCTTGAGCTACGGGCAGTACCGCGTGCTGCTCGAGACCAACCGCAGTCAGGCAGACCGCGGCACGGCCTACCGCGCGTTTCACGGCGCATACGCGGCGAACCAGAACACCTATGCGGCGCTCTACAACGGCGTGCTCCAGCGTGACTGGTTTCATGCCCGGGCCCGGGGCTACGCCTCGACGCTCGACGCGGCGCTGCACGGCAACAACATCCCGACCTCGGTCGTCGAGAATCTGATCGCGTCGACGCGGGAGGGCGTCGAGCCTCTGCGCCGGTATCACCGTCTCCGGCGGCGCGCGCTCGGCCTCGACACGTACCGCCTGTTCGACGTGTTCGTGCCGCTGGTCGATCATGATGCCCGCTACCCGTATGACGAAGTCTGGACGTCGATTGTCGACTCGGCGGCCCCGCTCGGCCCCGACTATCAGGCACACGTCCGGGAGGCGTTCACGAGCGGCTGGATTGACGTGTTTGAAAACGCGGGCAAGCGGAGCGGCGCCTACTCGGCGCCCGTGTACGGGTCCAACCCCTACATGCTGCTCAACTACAACGAGACGCTCGACGCCGTGTTCACGCTGGCCCACGAGATGGGGCACTCGATGCACACGCTGCTCTCGCACCGGGCGCAACCGTTTGTCTATGCGGGCTACACGATCTTCGTGGCGGAAGTGCCGTCGACGCTGAGCGAGGCGCTGTTTCTCGACCTGATGCTCGAGCGCGCCCGCAGCAGAGATGAACGCGTGGTGCTGCTGCAGCATGCCATCGACAGCATCGCCAGCACGTTCTACACCCAGGTCATGTTCGCCGACTTCGAACTGCAGGCGCATCGGCTCGTCGAGCAGGATCAGCCGGTGACCGCGGAAGTCCTGAACGCGATCTATGCGGGCCTGCTGCGGCAGTATTACGGCGACGTCATCGACCAGGAGGAGATCTCCCGCGTGACATGGATGCGGATCCCGCATTTCTTCAGCACGCCGTACTACGTCTACCAGTACGCCACGTGCTTCGCGTCCACGGCCCGGTTGATGCGCGATATCCGCGCTGCGGACCCCGCGATTCGTGCCGACGGGGTGGCGCGCTATCTGACGCTGCTGCGGGCAGGGGGGAGCGACTATCCGATGCCGCTGCTCGAACGTGCCGGTGTCGATCTGAGTCGACCCGACACGGTGCGTGCGGTGACGGCGGAACTCGACATGCTGGTGGGACGTCTGGAGGCGGAACTGTTCCCGGTCACGAACGGGCGCTGACCTGCGGACGATGGCCGGTTGTCCTATTGATCAGGGATTTGGAATACAGGTAAGCTTCCTCGCACTTTCCAGACAGGCTGACGGCTACGTGGTGCTGCGCCGTGGCTCATCATGCCGCTTGTGACCCGAGCCGCGGCCAACACGGGCGCGCACGGCATGCGACGAAGCGATGCGTGTATATAATGCCGAGTTCACGGTTTGCACAGGCGCCCCGTGGATTCGTAGGTGACGTACAACGGCCCGGGGCCGGCAGCCCGGGCGTCAGACTTGGGTGACCATCGTTGATGCAAGCGGATCTCGCGGAAGCCATCGAGTTTCACAAGGCAATTCTGGCTGAGGGCGGCAAGGCGCTCGTCGGCTACGACATGGCGAAGGCACTGGCCAACGTCGTGCTCATGTCGGAAATTCCGACCACTTATACCGAGAACGAGGAGCGGCAGGTCAATGCCGGCAACCTCCTGCTTCGCGGCGTTCCCGGCGTCGGCAAGACGTTCTTCGGGGTCATCCTCGCAGCCATCAGCAATGCCCGGTTCGCGCGCGTACAGGGCCGAGCCGACTTGCAGCCGACCGAAGTTGTCGGGTTTCAGATGATCAACCCGTCG
>CANJYC010000011.1 GCA_947478985.1 Acidobacteriota bacterium
CTTCTACAAGGACGGCGCGAGCAAGCTGTTCGGTGTGGCGATTACGGTACGGGGGCGCGAGGGCCGCGACTTCGTGCTGGTGGCCAAGGAAGCCGAGGCCGGCCAGAACCGGCAGGCGCTCCAGCTCTCTGGCGACGTGAAGCTCCAGGCCAGCGACGGCTTCGAGCTGCATGCCGAGCACGCATCCTTCGACCAGGCCGACAGCATCGTGCGCGCGCCGGGTGAGATTACCTTCGAGAAGGGGCGCATGAACGGCGCCGGCGTCGGCATGACCTACGACCAGGCCAACGACGTGCTCTCGCTGGCCGAGCATGCCCGCGTCAAGATGACGGATGACACAGATGCCGTGGTGCTCGACTTCAACGCGGGTTCCGCCGTCATCGACCGCATCCAGGATTCCCTGACGCTCGGCGGCGAGGTGCACGTGCTGCGCGGCCAGGAGCGGTTCGTGGCCCGCGCCGCCAATGCGCGCCTGACACCGGACGAGGATGCCGTCACCTTCATCGAGCTGCGCGGCAGCGCGAGCGTGGAAGGGGGAGGCGGCGCGCTCGAGGGGATGACCGCGCGTGATATCGACCTCGACTACACGGAGGATGGCAAGACGCTCGAGCGTGTCGCGCTGAACGGGAGTGCCACGGTGGCGATGGCCGGGCAGAATGGGGCCTCGGGACGCCAGATGGCCGGCGATATGCTGAACCTCGAGCTGGCGCCTGACGGCGCGGTCACCCATGCCACGGGGAAGGATCACGTCGTGCTGCTCCTGCCTGCAACGGAGGGGGCCTCGGCACGCAGCGTCAAGGCAGTGCTCCTTGATGCGGCAGGCGAGTCGGGCAAGGGGCTGACGTCGGCGCGGTTCAGCGACAGCGTCGAGTATCGCGAGGAGAGCGCCCGCGGTGCCGCGCCTCCCGTGGCCCCCCGTGTGGCCCGGGCGCGCACGCTGGGCATTACACTCAACGGTGATGCGATTGGCAGTGCGCTCTTCAGCGGCAGCGTGACGTTCGAGGATCAGGGGCTGCGCGCATCCGGCGCGGAGGCTCGCTACGAGCCAGGGTCGGGAACGCTGCGCTTGACCGGGACCGATGCTGGCGGCCCGCCGCGCGTGGCGGATCGCCAGATCACCATCGAGGCGCAGAAGCAGATCGATGTGGCGCTCGAGAGTCGGCGCATGGAGGCGAGCGGTCTGGTGAAGACGTCGCTGCGTGCTGGCGGCACCAGCCGGATGCCTGGGCTCCTGAAGGACGAGCAGCCCGCCAACGTCAGCGCGGACGCGCTGCAGTATGAAGGGGGCGCGGCCAAGGCTATTTACAAGGGGAACGCGCAATTGTGGCAGGGGGACACGGCGATCAGGGCCGATCTGATCACGATCGATCAGGCTACCGGCGACCTGGTGGCCGCAGGCCAGGCACGCTCATCCATCCCGCTCGATAGCGGCGTCTCGATCGGCAGCGCCGCGGAAATCCGGTACGAGGACACGACTCGGGTGATCAGTTATCTCAGCAACATGCCGCCCGCGCTTCCGCCGGCGGCCCGCCTGGGCGGTGCCGCCGCCGCACCGGCGCTGGCGGTGACCCCGCCGGTAGGACGCGGTCCTGGACGCGGCGCAGCCGTTGCTCCAGCCGTGCAGGCACAGGTCGTCGGACCGCAGGGCACCCTGCGCGCCGATCGCATCGAGGTGGTGCTCGCGTCGAAGGGCGCACGTGCCGAACGGCTCGAGGCCTACACCAACGTGAACGCGCGCGTGGATGCGCGGGTGGCGACAGGTGCGCGGCTCACCTATTTCTCGCTCGACGAGCGTTACGTGATCTCCGGCGCCAACGCGGTGCCGGTCTCGGTGAATGACGGCTGCCGGGTGTCGACCGGCAAGACGGTGACCTTCTTCAAGTCGGCCGAGCGCGTGATCGTCGACGGCAACGAAGAGGTCCGCGCGCAGACCAAGAGCGGCGGACCGTGCACGCCCACCCCGGCTCGCTAATGGCGCCTGTGACGTCCACGCTTCGCACGCACGAGCTCACCAAGTCCTACAGCGGCCGCACCGTGGTGCGCGGGGTGAGCCTTGAGGTGGCATCCGGTGAGGTGGTCGGCCTGCTCGGGGCCAACGGCGCCGGCAAGACGACCACGTTCTACATGACCGTGGGGCTGACCGCGCCGGACTCGGGCCGCGTGATCCTCGATGGCGAGGACGTCACCGACGACCCGATGTACGTGCGCGCGCGCAAGGGCATCGGCTACCTGCCGCAGGAGCCTTCGATCTTCCGCGGGTTGTCGGTGGAGCAGAACATCATGGCGATTCTCGAGACGCTCGATCTCGATGCCGCCGCGCGACGCCAGCGCCTCGCGGAACTGCTCGCCGAACTCAACCTCACGCCGCTGGCGAAGTCGCCGGCCTACACGCTCTCCGGCGGCGAGCGCCGTCGCGCGGAGATCACACGCGCACTCGTCATCTCGCCGCGATTCATCCTGCTCGATGAACCATTTGCCGGCATCGATCCGATTGCCGTGACCGAGATTCAGAAGATCATTTTTCATCTGAAGGAGCGCGGCATCGGCGTCCTGATCACCGATCACAATGTGCGCGAGACCCTGCGCATCACCGACAGGGCATACATCGTGCACGACGGTGTGATCTTCCGGAGCGGCACGCCAGGCTCTCTCGCCGCAGACGAGGAAGTGCGCCGGATTTACCTCGGGACCGACTTCAGACTGGATTAAGATGACTTTCGGACCGCGACCGTAACCCATGTCGATTTCGCAGAAACTGCACACAAAGCTTGTTCAGAAGCTGATTCTGACGCCTTCGCTGCAGCAGGCGATCAAGCTTCTGCCGATGTCGACGCTCGAGTTGTCGGAGCTGCTCAACCAGGAGATGGTGGAGAACCCGATGCTCGAGGAGGTTCCGACCGAGGAACTCCAGCCCATCGAGGCCGCGCAGGAGAAAGCGGAAGAGAAGAAGCCCGACAACACGAAGGACACCTGGGACGACCAGGATTACGAGTACTTCTTCGGCGACTATCTCGACGATGGCTACAAGCCGCGCACCGCCAGCGAGGTCAAGGAACTTCCGCCCATCGAGAATACGCTGTCGACGGCGGCGTCGCTGTCGGACCACCTGCTCTGGCAGCTCTCGATGCAGACAGACGATGCCGCGCTGCGTGAAATCGGCGAGGCGATCATCGTCAACCTGGACGACGACGGCTACCTGGTGGCGACGGTCGAGGAACTGGCCCGCATGGGACCCTGGCCGACCGAGGAGGTCGAGCGCGCGCTGAGCCTGCTGCAGAGCTTCGATCCCATTGGTGTTGCCAGCCGCGATCTCCAGGAGTGCCTGCTGCTGCAGCTGCGCCACCTCGGCATGCAGGGCACGCCCGCCGAGCGCATCGTCACCGAGCACATGCGCCTGCTGCAGAATCATCAGGTGCCGGAGCTGGCGCGGAAGCTCGGGATATCGATCGACGAGCTCAAGCCGCACATCGAGGTGATTCGCCACCTCGATCCGAAGCCCGGCAGCCGACTCAACCCGTCGCAATCGCAGTACGTGATTCCCGACGTCTACATCCTCAAGGTGGAGGATGAGTACGTGGCCGTGCTCAACGAAGAGGGGCTGCCGCAGCTGCGCATCAGCCCGGTCTATCGCCGGCTGCTTGACAAAGGGTCGATGGAGAACACCGACGAGACCCGGGCGTACGTGAAGGACAAGTTCCGGTCAGCGCTCTGGCTGATCAAGTCGGTGGAGCAGCGCCAGAAGACGATTCACAAGGTCGCGAGCAGCATCATCAACTTCCAGCGCGACTTCCTGGATCACGGCATCGAGTATCTGCGCCCGCTGGTGCTGCGCGACGTCGCCAACGACATCGGCATGCACGAATCGACGGTCAGCCGAGTGGTGACGAACAAGTACATGCACACGCCGCAGGGCGTGTTCGAGATGAAGTACTTCTTCCACAGCGGCATTGCCAGTTCCTTTGGCGAGGCCGTGTCGTCGGTCACGATCAAGCAGCGCATCCGCAAGCTCATCGAGCAGGAAGATCCGAAGAAGCCGATGAGCGACTCCAAGATCGTCAGCATCCTGCAGCGGGAAGGGCTCGAGCTCGCGCGCCGAACGATCGCGAAGTATCGCGAGGAGCTGAAGATTCCCACGTCCAACCAGCGGAAGGTCCTCTACTAGGGTACGCAGATGGTGGCATCTGCCGTGACGGTGGGGGGGCTGCTGAAGAGCCGGCCCGAGGCGTTCGGCCTGCCGCTCGAACTGCTGGGCGGCGCACGCGGTCTCGACCGGGTGATCGCGAGCCCGCACATCCAGAAGACCGGCCTGGCGCTGACCGGATTCGATGCCTACATCAGGCCCAATCGCATCCTGGTCTTTGGCGAGAGCGAAGTCCGCTATCTCGAAGCCCTGCCGGCGTCGGATCGCTTCGAGACGCTCGCCCTCGTCTTCCGGCACGATATCCCGTGCGTGCTGATCACCGGTGGCTGGGAGGCGCCGGTCGAGCTGGTACTGGCGGCCGAGCAGTTCGACATGCCGCTGCTGCGCACGGCGGTGCAGACGCCGCAGGCGATTGCCAAGATCAGTGCCTATCTCGACGACCGTCTCGCCACGCGCGAGATCATGCACGGCGTGCTGGTGGACATCCTCGGCCTGGGCGTGCTGATTATCGGGGAGAGCGGCATCGGCAAGAGCGAGTGCGCGCTCGACCTGGTGGTGCGCGGTCATCGCCTGGTGGCCGACGACACGGTCGAGATGCGGCGGCGTGGCGAGCAGGACGTCATCGGCGCCTGCCCGGAGCTGACACGCCATCACATGGAGGTGCGCGGCCTCGGCGTGATCAACATCCGGGATCTCTTCGGCGTCGCGTCCACGCGGTTGACCAAGCGCATCGAGCTCGTCGTGCAGCTGGAGCGCTGGGATCCCTTGCGCGAGTACGACCGCCTGGGCCTCGATGACAACCTGTTCGATCTGATGGGGTTGAAGGTGCCGCTGATTCAGATGCCGGTGGCACCGGGTCGCAGTCTGGCCATTCTGGTGGAGGTGGCGGCGCGCAATCAGCTGCTTCGCAGCCGAGGGCTGAACGCGGCCAGGGCGCTGGTGTCCCGCTTGGATGAGCGTCTTCGGGCCGCCGACGCCGAAGCTCACCACGAGATGGAAGTCGAAGAAGACCTCGAGCCGGGCGGGCGCGGATGAGCGCTGCCGTGCGCCGCAAGGGCGTGACGAGGACGAAGCCCA
This sequence comes from Acidobacteriota bacterium, assembly GCA_947478985.1. Taxonomy (GTDB): domain Bacteria; phylum Acidobacteriota; class Vicinamibacteria; order Vicinamibacterales; family UBA2999; genus CANJYC01. Next base: position 5,219 of record CANJYC010000011.1, read on the forward strand.
CAAAGTCCGCGGCGCCGGCGAAGGCCGCCGTGAGGTCGGGCAGGCGCGGCTCGCGGCGGTTCGTTATCCTGACCGGGCTGTCCGGGTCGGGAAAGACGCATGCGATCCGGGCGCTCGAGGATCTCGGATATTTCTGCGTCGACAATCTTCCGACACAGCTGATTCCGACGATGGCCGAGCTGGCCCGGCGGGAGGACGCCGCGCTGGGCAAGGTGGCCATCGTGGTCGACGTGCGCGAGGGGGAGTTCCTCGCGACATTTCCGCGCATGTTCCGGCGGCTGCGCGCGACCAAGGGCGTGAATCCGCTGCTGATCTTTCTTGATGCGAGCCACTCCGCGCTCGTGCGGCGCTTCAGCGAAACGCGCCGGCCGCACCCGCTCGCCCCGGATCGCTCGGTGAGCGAGGGGATTGCGGAGGAGCGCGAGCGGCTGAATGCCATCCGCAAGATGGCCGACCTGATTCTGGACACCTCGAACCTCACCGTCCACGAGCTGCGTGACGTCTTCATGCGCATGTCGCGCGAGGGCGGGAGCGGCCGGCAGGAGATGGTGGTCAATCTGGTGAGCTTCGGCTTCAAGGCCGGTGTGCCGATGGACGCCGACCTGGTGTTCGACGTCCGCTGCCTGCCGAATCCGCACTTCGTACCCGGCCTCCGGAAGCTGACCGGACGGGATGCGGCGGTCGTGCGCTACATGCGCAAGCAGCCCGCCACGCACGATTTCATCGAGAAGCTGACATCGTTCCTGAAGTTTGCGCTCCCCCATTACGTGGCAGAAGGGAAGAGCTACCTGACGGTGGCGATTGGCTGCACGGGCGGACAGCATCGGTCGGTCATGATCGCCGAGGCGCTCAAGGAGCCTCTGGCCAGCGTCAAAGGCGCCCGCGTGCGCGTAAAGCACAGAGACTCATGATTGGCATCGTGGTCGTGACGCACGGGCAACTGGCCTCCGAGCTGGTGAATGCGGCCGAGACCATCGTCGGCGACCTGCCGCAGTTCACGGCCGTGTCGATCGGCTGGCACGAGGACACGCAGGACGCGCGCAATGAGATCGCCGCGGCGATTGCGCGCGTACAGCGCGGGCAGGGCGTTCTCATCCTGACGGACATGTTCGGCGGCACGCCCTCGAATCTGGCCATGAGCTTTCTGGGCACGCAGGATGTCGAGGTGATCACCGGCGTGAATCTGCCGATGCTGATCAAGCTGGCTGGCGCACGCGGGGAGGAACAGCTCCTGGCATTGGCCCGCGAGATGCGAGAGCACGGGCGGAATGCCATCTGGGTGGCTTCCGATCTGCTTCGCGGGGACAAGGCGTAGGCACATGGTGTTCGCATCATGACGTCACGCACCGTGGTGGTCAGCAACCAGCTCGGGCTTCATGCCCGGGCCGCAGCACGCTTCGTGCACCTGGCGACGCGCTACACGGCGCAGATTCGCGTGGCGCGCGACGGAAAGGCGATGGACGGGAAGAGCATCATGGGGATCCTGCTGCTGGCGGCGGCGCGCGGCACCACGCTGACGATCTCGGCCGATGGTCCCGACGAACGCGACGCCGTCGAGGCGCTCGTGCAGCTGGTACAAACGGGTTTCGGCGAGGCCACATGGAGCGCCTGAAGGGCATCGGCGTCTCGTCGGGCCTGGCTGTGGGGTCGGCGCTTGTCGCGATTCAGCGGACGCAGGTGATCCGTTTTCCGATCGCCCCCGATCGCGTGGCGCGCGAGCTGTCCGCGCTCGAGCGGGCGCGCGTGCGCTCGCACGAACAGCTGCAGCAGATCCGCGAGCGCATTGCCGCGCTGAAGGGGTCGGATCTGGCCGCGATCTTCGACGCGCAGCTGCTGATCCTCGAGGACCCCATGCTGCTGGGGCGTGCGGCCGCCCTCATCGCGGAAGAGCGCGTGAATGCGGAGTGGGCGGTGCAGCGGGCGCTCGATGAGCTGGCGGCGGTGTTTGACGATGTCCAGGATCCCTATCTGCACGAGCGGAAGGGCGACCTGCACGATGTCGCCGGCCGCCTGCGCATGAACATGCGCGGTGAGAAAGGCGGCCTGCGCGATCTGCTGCAGGATCTCGACACGCCGTGCGTCCTCGTCGCCGACGAGCTGACGCCGTCGGTGGTTGCGCAGCTGGACTGGACACACATCCGCGGTTTCGTCACCGACGCCGGGAGCCGGACGTATCACACGGCAATCCTGGCGCGTTCCCTCGGCGTGCCGGCCGTGGTCGGCCTGCATGATGTGAGCACGCGTGTGGCACCGGGCGCCTCCATCCTCATCGATGGTGATACCGGTGACGTGCTGATTGACCCGCCGCGGGCGCTGCAGCAGGAGGCTGAGGCGAAGATGCGGCTCGCGAAGCTGCATCTGCCGGCCCTGGTGAGCTGGGAGGGACCGACGGTCACGCGCGACGGCGTCCGGGTCCTGCTGCAGGCCAACATCGAACGGTCCGACGACGTGCCGGCGGCGCTGGCCTCCGGTGCGGAGGGCATCGGGCTCTACCGATCCGAGTTTCTCCTCGGCGGGGGGCCGCCGGACATGGCGGCGGAGGAGGAGCAGTACCACGAGTACCGCCGTGTCGTCGAACGCATGGCGCCGAAGCCGGTGACGATCCGCACGTTCGACATCGATGAGCGGCAGCTGGCCCGGCCGATCCTCGAAGCGGCGCTCGATACGCGGTGGTTTCCCGAGCACGAGCGAGCAGGGCATGCCGGGCTGCGCGGCATCCGCTTCGGGCTGGCGCATCCGGCGATCTTCAAGACGCAGCTGCGGGCGCTCCTCCGGGCGGCGGCCTTCGGGTCGCTGCGCATCATGTTCCCGTTCGTTTCCTCGGTTCAGGAAGTGCGCGCAGCCCGGGTGTTGCTGGCGGAGGCGCGAGCGGAACTGGGCGCGCGGGGCATAGCGACGCCTGAGGTACCCATCGGCATCATGATTGAGGTGCCGTCGGCGGCGTTCACGGCGTCACTGCTGGCCCGTGAAGTCGACTTCTTCACGATCGGGACGAACGACCTCATCCAGTACACGCTGGCCGTGGATCGCACCGATGAACGCGTATCGGACCGCTATGAACCGCTCCATCCTGCCGTGCTGCGACTGCTCAGGCAGGTCCGGCGCGGCGCGGTGATGCGGGGGATACCGGTGGCCGTGTGCGGCGAGATGGCGTCGGACCCGCTCCTGCTGCGGCTGCTCGTGGGCTGTGGCCTGACTGAATTCAGCATGACACCTGGCGCGATCGAGATGGCGCGGCAGGTCATTCAAGAGACCAGCGCCGCGGAGATGGCGCGGATTGCGGCGCGCGTCCTGACGCTCGGGACGGTCGACGAGATTGAAGGATTCCTGTTCGAAATGCTTGGCCCGCTGGGGCAGCGAGAAAAGGTGCAGACCTAAATGACAGACGCTACGCGCAATGCCGTGACCAGAATTGAAAAGCCCTGGGGATACGAGATCCACTGGGCGAAGACGGACCGGTACGTCGGGAAAGTCCTGCACGTGACGGCAGGACACGCCCTCAGCCTTCAGTATCACAACAAGAAGGACGAGACGATGTACCTCTATGCCGGGCGGATGCTGCTGGAGATTGAGCGGAACGGCGAACTGGTGAAGCGCGAGATGGGCCCGGGGGACTCGGTCTACATCGCGCCGACGACCGTCCACCGCATCACCGCTATCGAGGATTGCGACGTGCTCGAGGTGTCGACCCCCGAGCTCGACGACGTCGTCAGGCTCGAGGATCGATACGGTCGGAAGGGAACCTAGCTAGAACGGAATATCGTCGTCGGTGATCGGCTCCATCGGCGGCTCATCCATGCCGCCGCCGGAGGCCTGCGACCCGCCGCGATCCATGCTGCGGCCGCCGCCGCCACCGCTCCCACCACCGAGCAGGGTGATCCGGTCCGCCTTGATCTCGGTCGTGTACTTCTTGTTGCCGTCCTTGTCGTCCCACTGGCGCGTCTGCAGACGTCCCTCGACGTAGATCTGTTTCCCCTTCGTCAGGTACTCCTGGAGGCTCTCGGCCTGCTTGCCCCAGAGGACGATCCGGTGCCACTCGGTCTTTTCCTGTTTCTGACCCTGCTTGTCGTTCCAGACTTCGGTCGTCGCCAGGTTGAGGGTGGCCACGGCCGCGCCGCCAGGCGTATAGCGGAGCTCCGCGTCACGTCCGAGGTTGCCGACCAGGATGACCTTGTTTACGCTGCCCATCGCATTCCTTTCAGGTGCACCCAGAGTGCCCCTTGCTCACTCACATCTTCATCGCTGCCTGTGACAGCGGAGGTCACGTTACGGCGCGGGACGCTGCCGGCTGAGCCGATCGAGGCTCTGCTTGGCCAGGCGGGCGCCGTCGCTGTCCGGAGACGCTTTCACCACCGTCTCCCATGAGAGGCGCGCGGCGTCAACCTGTCCCGAGCGCTCTTCAGCCAGACCCCGCTTGTAGTACGCCTCCGGCAGGATGCTCGATGCCGGGAAGTTCTGAATCACTGCATTGTAGGCGGCGATGGCGTCCGGCCAGCGGTTCTGTGCCGCGTAGGACTCGCCAATATAGAACTGTGACTCGCCGGCGGACTCCGATCGCGGGAAGGCTTTGAGAAACGCCTCGAATCCGGCCACCGCCAGCGTGAACTGACCGGCGAAAAAGTCCGCCTTCGCCGTATCGAGCATCCGTGTCGGCGATAGCCCAACCGTCGACGGAAGCGGAGCCGCCGTGGCAGGGGGCGGCGCGGGCGCGTTCGGGTCGACTGGGATGCTCGGATCGACCGGCGCGGCGAGCGTCTGCTGCTGGGCCTGCTGCAACTGCAGCATGGACCCGCGCAGGGCCTCGAGTTCCTCCCGTAGCGTGGCGATGCGGAGATTGGTGTCGTCGGTGCGCTCGCGCACCACACGGACGTCGCTGGCCATGTTGTCGATGAGCAGCTTCTGATCCGCGAAGGCCTTGCGGAGCGCGGTGCCCGAGTCGTCGATGCGGCTGCTGATCGCCTTGAGCGATTCGCTGAGCGCGGCCATCGCAATCGCGAGCTGCTGCGTCTGCTCCTGCAGCATGCGCGCTTCGGCCGCGAGCTGCTGATGCTCGCGGTTCTGCCCTGCGACGGGGGACGCCATCACCGCGCAGAACAGTGCGGCGACGACGGCCGTAACGATGTGCTTCATGCCTCGATCCTCAAGTCCGCTCATTTCGCCGTAATCAGGAATTGCGCGCGGCGATTCGCCGCCCACGCGGCATCATTGTGACCCGGATCGAACGGGAATTCCTCGCCGTAGCTGACGATGCGTATCCGGTCGGGCGCAATGCCCAGCGACACCAGGTAGGTCTTGACCGTGACGGCCCGCCGTTCGCTGAGGGCCAGATTGTATTCGGTGGTGCCGCGTTCGTCGCCATGCCCCTCAATGGTGACGACCCAGCTTGCGAATCGCTTCAGGATGTCGCTGTTCGCCTGCGCCACGCGCCGCCCCGCGTCGTCCAGATCGGAGCTGTCGAGCGGAAAGAACACGGGGCGGAACGGCGAGTCCCTGTTCAAATCATCGAGCGAGCGGCTGCCGATGGCGTCCTCGGCCAGCGGCTGTTGGGCCACGGGCAGCACGTCCTCCACGCGCTGCGCGGGCGGTGCCGCAGGCGTGGATGGGGCCGCGGGCGCCGTGCTGGACGGGGGAGTCGGAGCCGCAGCAGGCGCGGGAACCCGGCGCGCACACGCCGACGTTGTGGCGACGAGCACGAGGAGCAGCCATCCGAGGTGTGTCACGCGTCGCATCAGGTGTCCCACTTAATTCGACCAGGCCGGGGTGTAATTGTCGCCATCGCGCGTCACCTGCGTCAGCCCCTTGCCGTCGCGGCCGATCGTGAATATCTGCACCTTTCCAGTGCGCGTCGATGAGAAGGCCAGGTGACGACCGTTCGGTGAATACGCCGGGCTCTCGTTGCTGCCCTCGCCAAACGTCACCTGCCGCGTCTGTCCGGCCGCCAGATCGTAAACCTTGATGTCATACCCGCGACCCGTGCGCGCCGAAAATGCGATCTCGTTGAACGGCGCGGGTGACCAGGTCGGACGGTCCGCGTACGACTCGCCGCTGGTGAGGCGGCGCAGATTGAGGCCATCCGCCCCCACGATGTAAATCTGCGGCGTGCCGGCACGGTCGGAGGTAAAAGCAATCTGCGCGCCGGTCGGGGACCAGGTCGGCGTCACGTCGATGCCGGGGTTGTTGGTGATCCGCCGCACGTTGGATCCGTCGCGATTCATCACGTATATCTCGGAGTCCGAGCCGCCGCGGCTCGACACAAACGCGATGCGGGTGCCGTCCGGCGAGAACACCGGCAGATAGTTCTGCGTGCCCTTTGTCGTCGGCTCCTCCTGCACGCCCTGATAGATCAAGGCTAGAAAGATGTCGGGGTAGCCGCGCCGGTATGACGTGTAGGCCACAGTCCGTGCATCGGGTGACCACGCCGGCGTGATGTTCAGCTGCCGATTCGTGGTGATGCGCCGGACGTTCGCCCCGTCGTAGTCGGCGATGTAGATCTCCTTGACTTCGCGGTCCTGCACGCCACCGACGACCCGCTCGCGGTTTCGATTGGACGAAAACGCCAGCTTGGTGCGCGCGACGCCCCGCAGCGCGCGCTGCTGCTGATGAATGTCGTCGGACATCGTGTGGGCGTAGAGGCGCGGGTTGGCGGCCGAGCCGCTGTACTCCTTGGCCATCACCGACTGACGGGTGCGCACGTTGAACAGCCGCATCTGCACAGTAACGGTGGTGCCTGTCTGCTGCACGCTGCCGAATATGACGGCGTCGGCACCCAGTTCCCGCCACGCGGGAAACGGGATCTGGTCGGCGGTGCGCACGGCCGGGACCGTGGCGGCGGTGTCGCGCGGAATCATGTAGAACTCGCGCTCGAAGTTGAGGTCGTCCCAGAGGACCTGGGACAGCGTCTTGGCGACCTCGGCCGCCTCGGGCGTCGCGGCGACAAATTCCGGTACCGCGTAACGAGGCGGAGAGCCGGGGTCGCCGCTGATGACCAGCTCGAGCTCGGTCGGCTGCTGGGGCGCCTGCGCCGTGATGACCGTCACCGCGAGCACCGCCATACCGGCGGTCAGCATCCAGCGAAACACCTGCGTCATCGGGAATACTCGAATTTCATGTGAATGGTCAGCGATGGATTCGGAAACGGCGTGGGCAGCTCCGGCAGTCGCGTCAGCAGGAGCGCACGCTGGGCGGCGAGGTCGAGCGCAACGAAGCCACTCGGTAACTCTACCGCGACCTGCTCGATCGCGCCGCCGCGGGTGATGGTGAACTTCATCGTCGTGGTGCCGGCCACACCATGTTGAGATGTCCAATTGCGCTGGATGAGCGCCGTCATCTGTTCAAGGTATTCAGGGCAGCAGAAGTTGCCGACGTCGAGCTGTACGCCCGTGCCGCCTCCGCCGCCGGTGGTCAGTCCGAAACCTTGCCCTCTGGCTCGGGTGTCGACGCGCGAGGGTCCCTCCTGCGGCTCCGCTCCGGTGGTGAGCGTCTGTCCCGTCGCATTGGGCACGGCGCGCTCGGGGCGCGGCTGCGTTCGTGGTCGTGACCGCGCATCTGCGCGCGGCAGCGTCATGGCCGGCGGGGTCGCGGCCGGAGGAGCGTCCACGCGTCGGACCGGCTGATCGGGGACGGGCGCCTGCACGGTACGTCCACCGATCTGCGTCATGCCCCCGGCCCGTGGTCCCGGGGCACCGCCCAGGCTGATGGTCATGACCGTGCGTGGCGGCTCGTCGACTCGCCCGCGCCAGCTGTCTGGCATGTACAGGAAAAACAGGACGAGCCCCACGTGCGCCGCAACCGACCACGCGATGGTCAGGTTGAGTCCTGATGGGGCACCGGCCCGCGCGAGGATGGCCTGCGTGGCCGCTTCGTTCATCGCTCTCCTGGCAGCTTCGAGACGATGCCGACGTTCTGCACGCCGCCCTCTTTCAGGCGGTCGAGGATATCCATCAGCTCCTGCAGGCTGACCTCGCCATCACCACGGAGGTAGACCTGCTTGTCCTGACGGGTGAGCAGGATCTGTCGCATGCGCTCGGCGAGCACGTCGATGCGAACGGGCTCCTTGGCCAGATACACACGCCGATCATCGCGGAACGCGGCGGGCACATCGACAAATAGACGCTCGCTCGCGATCTCCTGTGACCGGCTGGCCACGGGCAGATTCACTTCGATGCCGCGCTGCAGCATCGGGGCCGAGATCATGAAGATGATGAGCAGGACGAGCATCACATCGACCAGCGGGACGATGTTGATCTCGGCCAGCGAGGTCGATACGCGGCGTCCGCGGCCGAGGCGGCCGCCTGGCGCCGGTCCGAGCGGAAGGACTTTGGGCATTGCGTCCGTCCTACGTGAAGTTCCGCTCGGCGATGTTGAGGAACTCGAGCGCGAAGTCGTCCATCTCGGTGGCGAACGTCTTCACGGTGGTCGAGAAGTGGTTGTAGAAATAAACCGCTGGAATGGCGGCGAACAGCCCGGCAGCCGTCGAGATCAGCGCTTCGGAGATGCCAGGTGCGACGATGGCCAGGTTCGTGGAGCCGGTGGCACCGATCCGGTTGAACGCGACGAGGATGCCCCACACGGTGCCGAACAGCCCGATGAACGGCGTGATGCTCGCTGTGGTCGCGAGGAAGGCGACCCGCTTCTCGAGCTTGCCGATCTCGGCCGAGGCCGCACGGAGCAGCGCACGATCAACGGCGGCGAGGCTCTTGAGCGTCGCACGTCCGGCTGGTACGGCGGCGTCCGTCGCGGGTGGTGTCAGTCGGAATTGAGCATTGATCTCGGCGTAGCCGGACTGGAAGACGCCGACCAGCGGGCTTGCGGACAGTGATGCGCAGGCTGCCTGTACTTCCGAGAACTTGCTGCTGCGCCGGAAGACCTCGATGAAGCGCTTCGAATGGTCGCCGGCGGCGCGGAGCGTCCACGCCTTGTGCAGGATGACGGCCCACGATGAGATGGAGAAGATCAGCAGGACGAGCAGAACTGCCTGATTGATGCCGCCCGTATCTCTGAGGAGCCGAATGACGTCAGTGTTCCCAGTAACAGGGGCAGCACCGCCCTGCACCTGTAGTGCGAGGACGAGAGAGCCAAGCGTGTGCAACGAAGCCTCCGATGCGTCGGCGAGCGCGCCGCTGGGACAGCGCAGATAGGGGAGGGTAGCACGCAGCCCGAAACACTGTCAAAGATCTGATACGATTGGTTTTCCGCCCACATGCTGCGTTTTCTTCGCATCCGCAACCTCGCCGTGATCGAGGCCGTGGAGGTTGAGTTCGATTCCGGCTTCACCGTGCTGACGGGCGAGACGGGCGCGGGCAAATCCATCCTTGTCGAGGCGGTCGGGCTGCTCCTCGGGGGCAGAGCCTCCTCCGATCTCGTCCGCACGGGAGAAACGCAGGCGACGATCGAGGCCGCGTTCGACACCCCCGAGGGCGAAGAGCTGATCGTCCGCCGCGAAATCACCAGCCAGGGTCGCAGTCGCGCGTTTATCGGTGGTGCGCTGGCCACGTCGGCGGCGCTGCGCGAGTTGTCAGCGCGGCTCGTTGAGCTTCACGGACAGCACGAGCATCAGGCGCTGCTCGATCCGCTGACCCACCTGCCGCTGGTCGATCACTATGCCGGTCTGGCCGAGTCTGTTGCGGAAGTGGCGCACGCGTGGGGCGAGGTGCGTGCCCTGCGCGAGCAGCTCGAGCGGACGCGTATGGACGCGCGCGAGCGGGAGGCACGGCTCGACCTGATCGGATTCCAACTGGGCGAGATCGAAAAGGCAGCGATCAAACCTGGCGAGGACGAAGAGCTGTCAGCCACACGGCAGGTCCTCGCCAACGCGGAGCGGGTCCAGCGGTTGTGCGAGGAAAGCTACGCCGCCCTCTACGAGCGCGATCAGGCCGTGCTGCCGGAACTCGCCGGCATCTGGCGGCGGGTGGGCGAGCTGGCGTCCATTGATCCGCAATTCGCCCCGCATTTGGAAGCGCGCGACGGCATCAAGTCGCAGCTCGAGGACCTGGCCCTGTTTCTACGTAGCTATGGGGAATCGGTGGATGCCTCGCCGGCGCGCCTGCAGCAGGTCGAGGATCGGCTGGCGCTGCTTGAGCGACTCAAGCGGAAATTCGGCCCCGAACTCGGGCAGGTGATCGAAAAAGGGAGGGCGCTGGCCCACGAACGTGCGCTGCTCACCGGCGGGTCCGCGCGGGCCGAGGATCTCCTCACGGCGCTGAGTGAGGCAACCGCCCGGTATCTGGCCGCCGCCCGCACCCTCTCGCGAAGCCGCCGGAAAGCAGCGGCCAGGTTCTCCACGCAGCTCGAAGCTCTGCTGGCCGAGCTCGCCATGGCGCGCACCCGCTTCGAGGTCCGGTTCAACGACGGCGAGCTGCCCGAGTCCGCGTGGAGCGAGCGTGGTATCGACCAGGCGGAGTTTTTCGTATCGCCAAACCCAGGCGAGGACCTCCGCCCGCTGGCCCGCATCGTGTCGGGCGGCGAACTGTCCCGCGTGATGCTGGCACTGAAGACCCTCGCGGTGACCGATGGGGCAGGGAAGACGCTGATTTTCGACGAGGTGGACGCGGGCATCGGGGGGCGTGTAGCCGACGTGGTCGGTGCCAGACTCCGGGAACTGGGCTCACGGTTCCAGGTGCTCTGCATCACACATCTGCCGCAGATCGCGGCGCGCGGGCACGCGCAGTTCCTGATTGAAAAGACGCTCCGCGGCCAGCGCACGGTGACGACCGTCGCGCGGCTCGACGAGGGTGGTCGCGTGGAGGAGGTGGCGCGGATGATCGGCGGGGCGGCCCTCTCCGAGCCGGTCCGCGCGAGCGCCCGCGAGCTGATCGCGGCGGGGGCGAAAGGCGAAGACAGCGCAAAAGGCGAAAGCGAAAGTCGAAAGCGAAAGCGTGGCTAAGAAATATCTGATCGAGACCTACGGCTGCCAGATGAACGTCCACGATTCCGAGCGGATGGCGGGCCTGCTCGACGAGGCTGGCTACGAGCCGACGCTGGAAGATGCTGACGCCGATGTCATCGTGATCAATACCTGCAGCGTGCGCGAGCGGGCGGAGGAGAAGCTCTATACCCGCCTTGGCGAGTTGCGGGTGCTGCACGAGGAGACGGGCAAGAAGGCCGTGGTCGCCGTCGCCGGTTGCGTCGCGCAGCAGGAAGGCGAGGCACTCCTCAAGAACGTCAACGCTCCGGTTATTGACATCGTGCTGGGCACCCAACGGGTGAAGATGCTGCCGCTTCTGGTCGAGCGCGCCCGCCAGGCGCCGTTCCCGGAAATCGACATCAACCCGTGGGATGACGTCACGTTTCCACTCGGGATCACCCGCCGCACCGATCCGGTCAAGGCCTACGTCACCATCATCGAGGGGTGCAACGACTACTGCGCGTTCTGCGTCGTCCCGTATACACGCGGGAAGGAGCGGATGCGGACCAGGGCCGATATTCTCGCGGACGTACGCGACGCGGTGGCAACTGGCCGGAAGGAAATCCATCTGCTCGGGCAGATCGTCAATCACTACCAGGCACCTGACGACCCCGGATGCGACTTCGCACAGCTGCTCGCTGAGGTCGATGCCGTGGCCGGCGTGGAGCGGATCCGGTTCGCCAGCCCGCACCCGCGGCATACGAGCGAGCGCCTGATCGAGGCGATGCGTGACCTCCCGAAGGTCTGCAAGCATCTCCACCTCCCGGTGCAGTCCGGTTCCACACGGGTCCTGACCGCGATGCGGCGCCGGCACACGCGGGAGGCCTATCTGGATCTTGTGGGGCGCATCCGAGACGCCGTCCCAGGCATCACGCTCTCGACGGATGTCATCGTCGGCTTTCCAGGCGAGACCGCGGACGACTTCGCCGAAACGCTGTCGCTGGCCAAGGCGGTGCAGTACCACAGCATGTTTTCCTTCAAGTACTCTGTCCGCCCGAACACACTCGCCTCGAAGCGGCTGCCGGATGACGTTAGCGAGGAAGAGAAGACGGCGCGGATCGTCGCGCTGCAATCGCTCCAGCGGGACATTCAGGCCAGGCTCCACGAGCAGGCCATTGGCAGCGTCCTC
>CANJYC010000012.1 GCA_947478985.1 Acidobacteriota bacterium
CGAGAGCAGGTGCGGGAGTTTCCCCACTGGCACCCCGGCCCAGCCGCGTCTGAACCCTGGTCAGCAACTTTCGCGCCGTCCTCAGGTGGCCGTGGTCGTGTCGATGATGTCTTCCGTGAGGTCATACCGAGACCGAATGGCACCGACCATTTCCGGCAGGGTATCGCGGCCCTCCCCCCGCAGGTAGCGTTGCTCCTGGAGGCGCAACTCCCCAGCGAGTGCCCGGTCGCCGAAGACGTCGCCGATCCAGCGCGAGAAGTCGCCACGGCGCAAGTGCCCGCCGGCTTCTGTGCGGTCACGTGCCTCGAGCGCCTCGAGTGCCGCGGCAAACTGCCGCAGCGTCCGCGCTCGCACGGGTGACCGTCCGTCAGCCGTGAAGACGAAGGCCTGATGGTCGGTCACCGGCACATCGACATACTTCTGCCGGTGGCGCACATGCGGGGTCAGACGGCCGCCGAGCGTGAAGAGCCGCAATGCGCCACCGGATTCCTCGGTGATCGGCAGCGCCACAGCCTGCCCGATCGGAATGCGCCCCACCAGGCTCCAGTCTGCGGCCGACACCCCCTGGCAGGTGCTGCAGCGTGCGCGCAACGCCTCCACTTCCGCCGGATTCGACTCGCACGTCACGAGCATCACCTCCGTGGCGGCCAGCATTTCCGGCGGCAGGCGCGATGCGCAATACGTCACCACCGTGTAGCCGTTGGTCTCGAAGTCGAGCAGGCGCTGTGCGGCGGCGTCGTGCAGGAAGTAGTGCGCCTCATCGACGAGGATGCGGTGTGGCAGACCGGTGCGACGACGCATGACATTGAGCGCCGGCAGCACCGAGCGGATGTAGTCGATCTTCGGACCCTGCTCCACGCGCGACAGGTCGATGACGACGCTGCGATCGGGATAGCGCAGGGCGCGCAGCAACTCCCGCGGGGTTGGCGGCGGATCCTCCCCGCCGAGGATGGTGACCCCCGGCAGCGCCTCGAGCGATCGGTAGTCGCCTTCGGGATCGATGACGCACACGCAGTACCCGTGCAGAATCAACTGCTCGCAGAGCAACCCTGCCACCCAGGACTTGCCGGACTTCGGGTCGCCGGTGACCAGCACGTTGCGCCCCCGCACGGCGAGCGAGAACTCGCGACCGTCTTCCGTGTGCCCGAGCATGAGACGACGGCGTGCCTGGCGGACGACCGGAATCTTCTCCGATGCCGCGATCTGCCTGATGTAGGCCGCGATGGCTGGTGTCCCAGTGCCGGCAACGGTGAGGTCGGCGGCGGCCTGCAAGGCATTGCTGCCCCAGGCCACTGCGGCGCCGACCTCGGCGAGTCGCAGCATCTCGTGGTCGTTTTCGGCGTCGCCGATGGCCAGCATGTTCCGCGGCGACAGCCGCAGCATGTCGAGCGCCGTACGCAGGCCCGTCGCCTTGCTCACGCCTTGCGGCAGTGTCATGACCCGGCTGCGATTGAAGGCGAGCACGAGCGGCAGTTCGAGTGTCCGGATGGTCTCCAGGATGCCAACGGCCTGATCGGCCTGCGAGTCCACCAGGCATTCGCCGCACTGAAATGGAACCCCACGTGCCGTCAGCCCGGCGCGCAACGCGGCCGGCACAAGTGGCGCCAGCAGCGAGGTGTGGCCGCTTTCGGGGAAATGCACAACGGCGCCGTTCTCCGCGACAACGCCATCCACGAAATGAAGGTCGCCGGCCACGCGGCGCAATTCACTCAGGATGCGTCCGGTGACCAGCAGCACGATGATGCCCCTGGTGCGCGCATCGCTGATGGCCGCGCGGACCGACGGGTCGAGACCGTCGCCGCTGGCAATGGTCCCGTCGTAGTCGAGCGCCAGCACGGATAGCTTCATTAATCTGACCGAGCAGCAAGGCTGCAATCCTCTCGCCACTCGCGGCGCACTTCCCGACCGTCTGTGGCGAAGGCCATTGGGAGTGAGCAGACTTCTTGCAGCCCTCACAGGCATGGCGTTCTTCCGCGCAGGTGCGCTGGCCGTGCTGATGACCGCAGGCTCGGCACTCCTGACCCCCGCATCGGGGCAGGTGGTCACCTCAACCCAGCTCTCTGGAACGGTTCAGGAATATGCCGTCCGCGCGGGCGACACCCTGACGGCCATCGGCGCACGCTTCGGTGTGGATGCGCGTGTCGTCGCCAGCACCAACGGACTGGCGTGGGAGGCGCCCCTCCCGATTGGCCGGAACCTGACCATCGATAACCGGCACATCGTCCCCGCCACGAACAGCACCGATGCGGCCGGCGTGATCGCCATTGCGATCAACGTCCCGCAGCGCATGCTGTTTCTGATGCGGGACGGCACGATGGTCCGGGCCTATCCCATGGCCGCCGGGCGCCCCACCTGGCCGACACCGATCGGGTCATTTCAGGTGCTGGCAAAGGAAGCGCACCCCACCTGGGACGTGCCGCTCAGCATCCAGGAAGAGATGCGGAGTGAAGGGACCCCGGTCGTCACGCAGGTGCCGCCAGGGCCGGACAACCCGCTGGGCGACCACTGGATCGGCCTGAGCATTCCAGGCCTGGGCATCCACGGCACCCCTGCGCCGTCGAGCATCTACAGCCTGGCCTCCCACGGCTGCATCCGCCTGCACCCGGACGACGTGGAAGGCCTGTTCGCCGATGTCTCCGTCGGCACCCTGGGCGTCATCGTCTACGAGCCGGTCCTGCTCGCCGTAACCCCGTCGGGCGTCTTCCTTGAGGCGCACCGCGACGCGTATCGACAGCGTCGAGGCGCCACCGTGGACGACGTCCGGGAGGCCGTGCGCGCGGCTGGACGAACTGAATGGGAGATCGACTGGCCGGCCGTGGCCACCACGCTGGCGCACCGAGAGGGCATCGCGCGGCGCGTATCAAGTCATTGACGCCTAAGGCGCGAGGCGCGGCACCGGCGGCACGCCCCTTGCCGTGAGAACGAATCAGGAGCCCTTGATGACTGCCATTACACGCATCCTCTGCCCTGTCGATTTCTCAGACGCGTCAAAGCACGCGCTGACCCATGCCGTCGCCCTGGCGCGTTGGTACAGCGCCAGACTGACCGTCCAACACGTTTACCGCATCGCCATCCCGGCTGCAGCGCTGTCGCCCGGCATGGGGTCCATCGGAGCTGAGGCGGTGATGATGGCCACCGTGGACGAAGGGGCGCTGCGAGCGGACCTTGAGCGGTTCGTCAGAAGCGTCGCCAGCGATCTCACGGTGGAATACCTGATCGCCGAGGGCGATGCCGCCAACGCCATCGCGGCCGCTGCG
This sequence comes from Acidobacteriota bacterium, assembly GCA_947478985.1. GTDB lineage: Bacteria > Acidobacteriota > Vicinamibacteria > Vicinamibacterales > UBA2999 > CANJYC01. The sequence continues at coordinate 3,258 of CANJYC010000012.1, forward strand.
AAGGGTTATTCGCTGATTGTGCTCGGCACGCACGGCCGTTCCGGCTTTGAACGGCTCATTCTCGGTTCGGTGACGGAGAAGGTGCTACGCAAGGCCCCCTGCGCGGTGCTGACGATTCCGCCCGCGTCGTCGGGGCCGGCCTCGTCGCCCGTAGCGCCGCGCCTGTTTGCACGCATCGTCGTCGCCACTGATTTCTCTGCCGCGTCGGATCAGGCTGTGCGGTACGCCCTCTCGCTCGCCCGCGAGGCGGATGCGCACCTGACGGTTGTCCACGTCCTCACGATCCCCGACACGGCTGGCGAATGGCTCTACGGCCGTGAGGCCGAGGATCTGGTGCGCGACGCCACGGACACGGCCCGCCAGTTGCTCGCAAAGGCCGTCCCTGCGGCGGCCCGGGAAGGGTGCACGGTCGTGGAACGCCTGGAGAAGGGCAAGCCGTACGAGCGGATCGTCAACCTCGCCACCACGGACAATGCCGGGCTGATCGTGCTCGGCGCCCATGGCCACGGCATGGTCGATCAGTTGTTCTTCGGGTCCACGGCACAGCACGTGGTACGACAGGCACACTGCCCCGTGCTGACGGTACGCCCGTAACGACATGTGGGTATTTTTACGGCCAATAGTGGAATTGTCAGCGGCGCGATTTCGCATGACAGCCGGAACTGGCCGTTTACAGCGTGTTTACGACTGAGGTTTCTGGGCCGACGATGGCCCGCGACCTGCAGTTAAGACAAGCACAACCGCAATTCGCGAACACTACGCAGGAGAGTGCCATGTCCGACCGCACAGAGCTGACAGTTCTAAACCAACTCCTCGAGACCTGCCGGGACGGTGAGCACGGCTTCCAGTTCGCCGCTAGTCATGCGACTGATCCCGACGTCAAGGCCCTGTTCACCACCCTGGCGGACGAGCGCGGCCGCTTTGCTGAAAGTCTGCTGCCGCACGTGCATCGGCTGGGCGGGCAGGCGAATACCGCGGGCTCCAATGCCGGCGCCATTCACCGCGGCTGGATGAACCTGAAGGGATCGGTGACCGGTTATCAGGACCAGGTGCTGCTCGCCGAAGCCGAGCGCGGCGAGGGCATGGCAACGCGCGCGTACAAGGAGGCATTGACCGGCATGCTGCCGCCGACCGCGTCCGATCTCGTCGCTCAGCAATACGCCGGCATCTGCGACGCGCACGCACGCATCACGGCGCTTGCGAAAGCGCGAGCCGTCATGGTCTGAGGGAGCCAGGAGTCAGACATGGACGCCACCGCCTCGGCCGACGGCCCTGCGATCCCCTATCCGTTAGCGGTCGCGGTCGTCGTGCCGACGGAGGGGCGCAATCGACTGACGGTGGCGTTGCGCCCCATTCTGGCCGCTCCCCACTGGTTGCTCGTCGGTCCCGCGTGGGTCACACGCTTTGGCTCAGCGGGACTGCTGGGGTCGGCGGCGTACCTGCTGGCCGTCGTCAACTGGTTCGCGATGGTCGCCTTCGGAGAAGACCTGAAGGGCGTTCGCGATTTTCAGCTGTACTACCTCCGGTGGCGCACCCGGGCAATCGCGTACGAATCACTGCTGGTTGACGCCTACCCACCGTTCGGCGACGCACCCTATCCGGCCGCCATCACCGTGTCGGAACCGCTGGTGCCACGCGACCGCGTGTCGATCGCCGTGCGACTCCTGCTGGCGGTGCCTCACCTCGTCGTACTGTTCTTCCTCACCATTGCCTGGTGCCTGGTCACGATTGCCGCGTGGGTGGTCATCGTCTTCACCGGGCACTACCCTGCGGGCCTTGAGACGTTCGCCCTCGGCTGCATGCGATGGCTGCTGCGGGTTGAGGCCTACCTGCTGCTCCTCGTCGACGACTATCCCCCGTTCACGCTGGACTAACAACCAGCGACCAGGACGACCCGTGGCCCCGTCACGAGGCCTTGCGTTTGAGCGATTCCCCGAGCCAGCGCGACGGCCGCAGGACGCGGCGCCGCAATCCAAAGGCGGCAACGGCATGCACCTCGAGATACGCAAGCGCCTCATCGAGGTCGTCGGTGACCAGCAAGAGGCTGAGATCCGCATTCGATACGGTGCCCTCCGCTACCATGCGATGGAGGACGTCCATCAATCCTGACCAGTACGCGCGCCCGATCAGGATCACCGGGAAGTTCGCGATCTTGCCGGTCTGAATCAGCGTCAACGCTTCCATCAGCTCGTCCAGCGTGCCAAGGCCGCCCGGCAGCGCGACGAAGGCATACGAGTACTTGAAGAGCAGGACCTTGCGGACAAAGAAGTAACGGCAGGTCACGAAGAAGTCGAGATACGGGTTCGGATCCTGCTCGTGCGGCAGCTCGATATTGCACCCTACCGATCGGCCGCCGGCCTCGCGTGCGCCGCGATTGACCGCTTCCATGACCCCGGGACCACCGCCCGTCATCACGGTAAAGCCGATGCGGCTGATCCGGCTCCCGACCTCGCGCCCCAGCGCATAGTAGGGATGCGATGAGGGAAACCGTGCGGAGCCGAACACCGTGACGCAGGGACCGACGAAGTGCAGCGCACGAAACCCGGCGATGAACTCGCGCACCGCCCTGAGCACCAGGAGCAGTTCACTGAGGCGGGAGTGGGGCCCCTCGAGCATGACGCGGTCGCGAACGTGGTGTGGGTGCGGGTGATGCGCGCCTTGAGCCATTCACTCCATCATAGGGCACTGCGCGGGCGCGGACTATTGCCCTGCCACCGTGAGATATTTCGACCTCGTCGAGATTTTGCTCAAAACTCCCCGCCAGGATCGCCTCGACTGTTGGCCCGGGTGCTGCAGTGTTGTCAGTCACTATGCCTCCGACCCCCACGACCCTGACATTTCGCGGACTCGACCATTCCGATGCCATTGAATCCGACGTGCACGAACGTGTCGCCTGGCTCGAGCAGTTCTATCCCAACATCACGTCCTGCCGGGTAGTGATCGAAATCCCGCACCGTCACCAGCGCAACGGCCGCCCCTTCCACGTGCGCATCGACCTCTCGGTGCCAGGCAGACCGCCAATCGTGGTCAGTCGTGACCCGTCGCTGCACGGCTCATCGAAGGACATCGAGGAAGCCGCCCATCACAAGGCGGATACCATTCTCGGCGCCGCTCGCCATGCCACCGTCGTCGTGCACGAGGCCTTCGATGCGGCCCGCCGGCAGCTGCAGGACCTCGCGCGGGAGCGGCGCGGCGATGTCAAAGCGCACGGCCTCCCGGCGCAGTAATGTGTCGGATGCGGACGGGTCCGGTCACCGACTCTCCGCGTGGTACGATCGGGATCGCCGCTCGGGGCCATGACGCCGCCGCGCGGACAGTGGAGCGTTCTCACATGATCAGGTCACAGGTCCGCAGGGCCCTGCTTCTCTTCGCGGTCATCGGGCTGTCTCCGTCCCTGGGCGCTGCTGTGCAGGCGCCGCCGGCCATCGCAGCGCCGTCGCTGGCGCCAGCGGATTGGGACGCGCAGGTGAAGCTGAAGGAAGCGGTCGACCACAACCCTGATCCGCGCATCGTTGAGATCGACATCGTGGCACGCGTGGCCGATGTCGATATCGCACCAGGTAAACGCGTGAAGGCGTGGACCTACGACGGCGGCCTGCCGGGTCCACTCATTCGAGTCCACGTGGGCGACCGGCTCATCGTGCACTTCACCAATCAACTGCCGCAAGAGACGACAATCCACTGGCATGGCGTGCGCGTCCCCATCACGATGGACGGCGTGCCCGGCATTTCCCAGGACGAGGTCGAACAGGGCAAGTCGTTCACCTACGACTTCACGGTTCCCGATGCCGGCCTGTACTGGTATCACCCGCATGTCCAGTCGGCGGCGCAGGTCGGCTTCGGTCTGTACGGGGCACTGCTCGTCGAGGACCCCGCCGAGGCGACCACCGTTGGCGTCCCGGACGAGGTGACGCTGGTCCTCAGCGACATCGGATTCGACGACGCCGGCACCCTCGATGACCCCGACAACGGCGATTCGACCGGTATGGTGTTCGGCCGCGAGGGCACCTACGTACTGGTCAACGGGAAGACGCGGCCGACGCTGCGGGCCAGGTCGGGGGCGCCGCAGCGCTGGCGCGTGGTCAACGCGGCGAAGAGCCGGTTCTTCGTGCTCAACATGGACGGCTTCGTCTTCACCATCATCGGCAGCGATGGCGGGCTGCAGGAATCCGCAACCACCACCGAGCAGGTGCTCATCACGCCGGGTGAGCGCGTGGACCTCATCGTGACGCCGACCGGCGCCCCGGGCACGGAACTGGTCGTGCGATCGATGCTGCACAACCGCGGCTACGGTTCGTTCTTCCGCAATGTGGAGGACGTACTGGCGGTGCGCATCAGCGACGACCCGCCGGCGCCCAAGGTCGCGCTGCCGAAAGTCACGAGGACGATCATGGCGCCCCCCATCGCCGGGGCAACGCACGTGCCGATGGCTCTGACGTTGCCGCCCATCGACTGGAAGGGGCACAACGAGTTTCAGGTCAACGGCGTCCCCTTCTGGAAGTCGACGCCCTACCTCGCCAAGATTGGGGAAACGCAGATCTGGGTCGTGAAGAACGACACCGACTGGGACCACCCGTTCCATCTGCACGGCTTCTTCTTCATTCCCCTCGACGAGCACGACCAGCCGATTCATCCGATGGGATGGAAGGACACCGTCAACATCCCGCAGCGGACTACGGCCAGGCTCCTGGTGCAGTTCAACGAGCGACCGGGCACCTGGATGTTCCACTGCCACATCCTCGACCACGCCGAAGGCGGGCTGATGGGACACGTCCAGGTGGGCCCCGTGGCCGCCGAGCACATGCACCTGGAGGAGCCGAAGCCCCGCTGAGTTCCGCGGCGCGCGATGTAGACTGGGGAGCTACCCCACACCACTACATCCTTATGCTTCGAGCTGGAATCGTCGGTCTCCCCAACGTCGGCAAGTCAACGCTCTTCAACGCCGTCACGCGCACGCGCAAGGCTGAAGCGGCGAACTATCCCTTCTGCACGATCGATCCCAACGTCGGGATGGTCACCGTCCCGGACGCCCGGCTCTACGAGCTGCAGCGAATCGCCAAAACGAACGTGGTCATCCCGGCGGCGATCGAGTTCGTCGACATCGCCGGGCTGGTCAAAGGCGCGAGCCAGGGCGAAGGCCTCGGCAACAAGTTCCTGACCCACGTGCGCGAGGTCGACGCGGTGGTGCAGGTCGTCCGCTGCTTCGAGGACGCCGACATCCATCACGTCTCAGCCACGATCGATCCGGTGCGCGATATCGAGATCATCAACACCGAGCTGATGCTCGCTGACCTCGACTCGGTGAAGAAGCGGCGCGATCGCCTCGCCAAGGATGTCAAGCGCGGCGACAAGGCCGCTGCAGCGGACGACGCCGTGCTGGCCAGAATCGAGCCATGGCTCGACGCGGGCAAGCCGGCCATCACGCTCGACCTCACGCCGGAGGAACGAGCACTGGCCGCGCAGTTCTTCCTGCTCACCGACAAGCCGACCATCTTTGCCTGCAACGTCAAGGAGTCGGATCTGGCCACGGCCGACACCAACCCGTACGTGCTGAAGGTGCGCGACTACGTGCGCACGCACCTTTCGTGCGAGGCGGTCGTCATCAGCGCCCAGATCGAAAGCGATCTCGTCGATCTGCCGCCGGATGAAGCCGAGGCGTTCCTCAAGGAACTCGGCGTCAAGGAAAGTGGCATCGGCGCCCTGATCCGATCGACCTATCACCTCCTCGGCCTCCAGACCTACTTCACGGCCGGCGAAAAGGAAGTGCGCGCCTGGACGATCCACCTGGGCGACACCGCGCCAAAGGCGGCCGGCGTGATCCACTCCGACTTCGAGCGCGGCTTCATCAAGGCGGAGACGGTGGCCTACGAGGATCTCGTCCGCTGCGGCTCGGTGGCCGCGGCGCGCGAGAAGGGGCTCTACCGGATGGAAGGCAAGGAGTACGTCGTCGCCGACGGCGACGTACTGCTCTTCAAGTTCAACGTGTAGGATGCCCTTCGCGGTCGGCGACACGGCGGTCGTCCGCACCTTCGGGAACAAACGGGGCGAGATCATCGCCATCAGTCGCGACGGCCGCTACCAGGTGCGCATCGACGGCATCTCCATGTGGTGCCACGAGCCGGACCTTGCCGTAGCCGACCCACCGAAGAAGCAGAAGGCCCCCGCCCGTCCGCGGCAGGCGTCCCCGGATGAGACCGCCGCCTCCCCAGGCCGCGTCGACCTGCACGGCCTGACGGTAGAGGACGCGCTGGGCCGCATGGTCGATGAGATCGACCGGTCGCTGCGGCGCGGCGCCGACCGTGTCGAGGTGGTGCACGGCAAAGGCTCCGGTCGCGTCATGGCCGCCGTCCACCGGCAACTCGCAGCGATGTCCGTCGTGGCCGCGTTCCGGCTGGACCCGCACAATCCCGGCGTGACCTGGGCGCACTTCCGCTGAGCCGCGTGCGCCGTTGCGCATCGGGTCTCCCCTACAATCTCCTCGTGCACTTCGTCTACATCGTCCGCTGCGCGGATGACAGCCTCTACACCGGCTACGCCCTCGACCCGGAGGCCCGCGTCGCGGTGCACAACAGCGGCCGGGGTGCACATTACACGGCGAGCCGCCGCCCGGTCACGCTGGTGCACACGGAGCCGTTCGACACGAAGTCCGAGGCGCTGAAGCGCGAGCACCAGGTGAAGCAGCTCACGCGCGCAGAGAAGGAACGCCTGATCCAACATTGCCGTCGGTGATGTGCGTGGCGACGGACACGAATGTCCGCGCGTCGCCGCCGCGTCCTCGCGCTCTCTTTCCAGCTAACCGACTCACTATGCGTCGCTTACCGGTGACGGCGTACGCCATGTGCGCATGGAACCACCCTTGCTCTCGCACGACGCGAGATGAACAGGCGCACGCTGCTCAAAGCCGGAGGTCTGGCACTGTGCCACGTCGGCCTCGCCGAGTGGGCCCCGGTGCTTGCGTCGCCGGTGCACGCGCTGTCTGCAGCGCGCCAGACACTGGCACTCACACCAGTGCACGTGTCGTGGGACCGCGTGATCCGCACGACGGTCGGACTGCGTCCGCACCGCGACAGCGGCTTTGTCCTGCGTGCGGAGAAACAGGGCGACCGCCTGCTCGTCCACAACTACGGGCATGGCGGAGCCGGAATGTCGCTCGCGTGGGGCACCGGCGCCATCGCGGCGGACATGACACTGGCGCAGGAGTCACGCCGCGCGGCGGTCATCGGCTGTGGTGCCGTGGGGCTCGCCGCCGCGCGCCAGCTCCAGCGTCGCGGGTTCGACGTCGTCATCTACACGGCCACGGTGCCGCCGGACACCACGTCCAATATGTCGATGGCGAGCTTCACTCCCGCCTCGGGACTCATCGCCCCGGAACAGCGGACGCCGGAGTGGGACGCACAGTTCCACGAGGCCGCCACTACGTCCGCTGAGGCACTTGAGGCGCTCGTGGGCTCCGAATACGGCGTCAGCTGGATCGATCACTTTCAGGCCACGGATCGTCCCCCGCCGCCCGACGACGAGCAGCCAGACGGCCCGCTGCCGGCCTTTCTGACGACCCAACGCAGCCGGGAGATTCTTGGCCCTGGTGAACATCCGTTCCCGACGCGTTATGTCGTGCGGACGTCGAGCCTCCGCATCGAGCCGTCCACCTACCTCGAGGCGCTCGTGCGCGACGTCGTGCAATTCGGCGGGCGCATCGTCATCCGCCAGTTCGACACGCCCGCTGACGTGATGGCCCTCGCCGAGCCGGTCATCGTCAACTGCACAGGCCTCGGCTCGCATGCACTCTTTGGCGACGAGGAGCTGGTCCCGGTCAAGGGACAGCTCACACTGCTCTCCCCGCAGGAGGGGGTCACGTACCGTGCCGGCCGCCGCAGCAGCGCCCGCGCGAGCGGGTCACCCGACGTCACTGCCGTCGGCATGATGCCGCGCCGCGACGGCATCGTCCTGGGCAACACGCAGGAGCGCGGCGTCTGGTCGCTCGACGTCAACGAAGAGGCGCGTCAACGGATCGTGACCAACGCGATGCGGTTCTTCCGCGCGACGCCACCACGATAAGCGACCGCCCTTCCTACACATCCGTCGTCACCGCAGTCGTCTTCAACACTCCTGTTGCACCTCGGCCGCAGGCGCGTCTCCACCGCTCACCATCACTCCGTCGCGCGTCGCCACGAGACACCGCAATGGCGACAATCACACACGCGTGTCACGCGTTGTCACTGCGCATCGACACGAATGTCGATGTCCGCGTCGCGTGCGCGCACGTGCCACAACACCGCACACGCGCGATTTCCCTCAGAGAAAACAGTCATTCCTGCGTCGCATGACGCGCGTGGCGACTCGGCGCGCTCCTTGCTCTTGACGGGTGCATGCCCACACACACTGCGCTTTCACCGACACCGTCACACCCACCAACCCCACTCACGCGTCTGGCAGCGGTGCGCTTCTGCCTGGCGATCTGCGGCGCGCTGCTGGCCTTCGCGTCGATCGTGTCAGCACAGAGCTACCAGGGTGCTGTGCGCGGCGCCGTGCGCGATGCGCAGGGCATCATCCCGGGCGTCGAGGTCACGCTCGTCAACGAGGAGACGAGCGCCGCGCGCACCGTCGTCTCGAACGAGTCAGGCGAATACATGTTCGCCAGCGTGCTCCCCGGCACCTACACCGTGCGCGCCACGCTGGCCGGCTTCAAGACTGAGGAGCGGAAGACGTTGCGCGTGGCGACGCAACAGCAGCTCGTCATCGACTTTGCGCTCGAGATCGGCGGCATCAGCGAGCAGATCACCGTCACCGGCGCGGCGCCGATCGTCGACAGAGCCACGGCCACCGTCGCCACGTCGATGGACGCGAAGACGATCGCGGACCTGCCGCTCTTTGGCCGGAACACCTTCTACTCCGCGACGACGACGCCCAACGTCATCCAGTCCGGCGATCCGCAGTTCGTGCGGTACCAGGACCAGTCGAACGCCTCGCTCCTCTCGCTGGGCGGCGGGCCGCGCCGCGGTAACGCCTACCTGCTTGAGGGCGTCTCGATCACCGACTTCGTCAACCGCCCCGCGTGGACGCCCTCGACGGAAGCCATCGAGGACATGCGCGTGCAGGTGAAGACCTACGACGCCGACATGGGCCGCGCGGCGGGCGGCGTGTTCAACGTCACGGCCAAGTCCGGATCGAACGACTGGCACGGCAGCGCCCTCGTCATCAACAAGCCCGGCTGGAGCACCGGCCAGCTCTTCTTCGCCAAGCGCGCGGGCATCCCGAACCCGCCGCAGTATTACTACAGCTGGGCGGGCTCGACCGGCGGCCCGATCGTCAAGAACAAGACGTTCTTCTGGTTCAGCACGGACGATTACGCGCAGCGCAGCACGCGCAACAACGTGCTGACGTTCCCGACAGCGGCCGAACGCACCGGTGACTTCTCGCAGTCGAAGGTCACCATCTACGACCCGCTGACAACGCGTCCGAACCCGAACGGCACCGGCTTCATCCGCGATCCGTTCCCCGGCAACGTCATCCCGGCGAACCGCATCAGCCCGATCGCGCTCGCCATGCTGAAGAACATGCCGCTGCCGACGGCGGGCCGGTCCTTCAACGGTCAGGCCACGCTCGATGACGGCCCGCAGAACCAGGAGACGCTGAAGATCGATCAGCACTGGAGCGACCGCTGGACGATGACGGGCATGTATGGCCACCAGCACACCAAGGAGCCTGGCTCCGCGTTCTGGGGACCGAACAGCACCGTCGTGGGCGACCCCGGCGGCAGCCTGCTCTACCGCACCGTCAACTTCGGGTCGGTGAACAACATCTTCATCCCGAACAACTCGACGACGGTCGCCGTGCGCTATGGCTACAACCATTTCAAGGACGCAGGCGGCAACTACATCGGGGTTGACGCGGCCTCGCTGGGCCTGCCGTCGAACTTCGTCAACGCGCTGGCGTTCAACACGTTTCCGAACATCACGCTCACGGGCTACAGCGGCATGGGGAACAACGGGCCGAGCCTGACGACGCACATCAGCCAGACCGCCAACGTGAACGCCTCGAAGTTCTTTGGCGCCCACACGGTGAAGCTCGGCGCGGACTACCGGAAGATCGCGGCGAACACGATGGTGTTCGGCGCCTCTGCCGGCGCGTTCACCTTCAATCAGGGGTTCACGCAGGGGCCGAACGCCAACGCGGCGAGCGCTGCGGCGGGCGACGCGGTCGCCAGCATGCTCCTCGGCTACGCAGCCAGCGGTGAAGTGAACAACGGGACACCCGCCAGTTACTTCATCAACTACTACTCGGGCTACCTGCAGGACGACGTCCGCGTCAGCTCCAAGCTGAGCGTCAACATGGGCCTCCGCTACGAGTACGAAGCCGGTGTCGCGGAGCAGGACAACCGCTTCACTGTCGGCTTCGACCGCAACGCGACGTTCCCCGTGCAGGTCCCCGGCCTCGACCTCAAGGGCGGCCTGATGTATGCGGGCGTCGACGGCAACCCGACGACGCAGGCCAAGCCGATCAACGGCGTGGCGCCGCGCGGTGGCGTCGCCTGGTCGCTGACCGATAAGACCGTCGTCCGCGGCGGTTACGGCTTCTTCTGGTCGCCAACCCAGATTCCCGGCGTGGGTGAATCGGCGATCGGCGCGCGCGGCTACTCGGCATCCACCACGATGCTGACGACGACCGACGGCGGACTGACCCCCGCCGGCAGCATCGCCAACCCGTTCCCGGCCGGCGTGACCCCGCCGCAGGGGAACGCGCTGGGCCTGGCCACGGGCGCCGGCAGCGTCATCGACTTCGTGGATCAGAACTCGAAGCCGGGCTACGTGCAGCAGTACTCGCTCGACATCCAGAAGGAACTGGGTGGCGGCAACGTCATCGGCGTCGGCTACATGGGCAGCCGCTCCGAGCACCTGAGCCTGGGGGGCACGTCGGACGCGACGGTCAACATCAATCAGCTAGACCCGACATACCTCGCGCTCGGCAGCGCCCTGCAGCAGACGGTGCCGAACCCGTTCTTCGGGAACGCCGCCTTCGGCAACCTGAGCCGCTCGGCGACAATCAGCCGCGGTCAGCTGCTGCGTCCCTATCCGCAGTTCGACAACGTGCTCGCGCACCGCGTCAACGATGCGAGCGCCCGCTATAACGCGTTCGTCACCCGCTGGAACAAGCGGATGGCCAATGGTTATTCGCTCGACGTGAACTACACGTTCAGCCGCCTGATGGACAACCAGTTCGGTGAGTCGAACAGCTTCTCCAGCCGTCAGGGCAGCGCGCTCAACAACTACGACCTCGGTGCGGAGTACGGGGTCTCGCTCCTCGACGTGGCGCATCGCCTCAACCTCAACGGCACGGTGCAGTTGCCGTTCGGCGAGGGCCGCAAGTGGCTGAACGGCGGTGGCGTGAGTGGCGCCGTGCTCGGCGGCTGGCAGCTCACCCTGGCGGGCCGCTATCAGACCGGTTTCCCGTTGAACATCTCGCAAGCGAGCAACAACTCCGGCCTCCTCGGCAGCAATCAACGGCCGAACGTCGTCCCAGGGGTGAACCCGATGACCACCGGCAGCCAGGAGGATCGCGCGGTCTCGGGCTGGATCAATCCGGCGGCGTTCTCTGCCGCGCCGGCGTTCACGTTCGGCAATGCCCCGCGCACCAACCCCGACTGGCGCGGGCCCGGCCAGCGGAATGTCGATCTGGCCATCGCCAAGACGCAGCGCATCGGGAGCAAGTCCCTCTCGCTGCGCGCGGACGTGATGAACCTGTTCGACGACCCGCTCTTCCTCGGCCCCGTCACGACGTTCGGCACGAGCACGTTCGGGCAAATCACGTCGGTCGGCGGCTTCGCGCGGTCGATGCAGTTCCAGGTGAGGTTTGGTTTCTAAGTGTCCAGTGGTCCGGTTGCCATCACGCGGGGGCTCGAGGCCCCCGCAAGGGAGAGAGTCATGAATCGTCGTTCCTTTGTGCAGACATTGGGAGCGGGGGCCGTCGGCCTCAGCGCCTTCGAATCGACCACGCTGTTCGCGCGAGGCCTCGCGCAGGCGCCCGCGGCGGCCTCCGTGCCGCTCGCACCCTCGCTCACCAACCTCATTCGCATCGGCAGCAATGAGAATCCCTACGGGCCGGCCCCCTCGGCGATTCAAGCCGTCACGATGGCGTCGCCGGGCGCGAACCGGTATCCCGGCCCGCTCACGCAGAAGCTGGTCACGACCATCGCGGACAAGCACAAGGTGCCGGTCGAGCAGGTCCTGCTGTCCGGCGGATCCGGCGACATCCTGGCTGCAGTCGTCACCGCGTTCACGGGCAAGACGAAGGCGCTGGTCACCGGCCTCCCGAGCTACGAGGCGCCGGTCCGCACCGCCAAGGACGTCGGCGCGCCGCTCAAGGAGATCCCGCTGACGTCCGAACTGCGGCTCGACCTGCCGAAGATGACGGCGGCCGCCGCCGGCGCCGGGCTCGTCTACATCTGCAATCCGAACAACCCGACCGCCACGGCCGTGTCGGCTTCGGCTGTCACCGCCACCATCGAGGCGGTCGTCACAGCCTCGCCGGCCACCTACATCCTGGTAGACGAAGCCTACTTCGAGTACTCGGATCTGCCCGGCTTCGACACGGCCGTTCCGCTCGTGGCGAAGTACCCGAACGTCATCGTCGCGCGCACGTTCTCGAAGATCCACGGCATGGCCGGCATGCGTGTCGGCTACGCCATCGCCCAGCCGAAGACGCTCGAAGCCATCCGCGCGTTCCACTCGAACTCGGGTCTCAGCTCGATGAGCCTGGCGGCCGCCACCGCGTCGCTCGAGGACAAGGCGCACATGGCCGAACAGGCCGTGATGAACCGCGAGGTGCGGGCCATGACGGTGGCCGCCTTCGAGAAGGCGGGCTACACCGTGGCGCCATCCGACGCCAACTTCATCTTCGTGGACATCAAGCGGGACACGCGCCGCTTCGCCGATTCCTGCCGCAAGGCAGGGGTCGCTGTCGGGCGCGCCTTTCCCCCGCTCACCAACTACGCGCGCATCTCAATCGGCACGAAGGCTGAAATGGAGAAGGCGATCCCGGTGTTCATGCAGGTGCTCGGCGCACCACCGAACGCCACGGCATATTTCCACACGATGGATGACCTCCCAACCGAGCTGACCTAGGCCCTGACCATGCTGACCCGTCGACTGTTTCTCGAACGAGTCGCCGAGACCGCGGGCGCCGCCATGACCTACGAGGCCATGGCGGCCCTCGGCCTGATGGCGGTACC
>CANJYC010000013.1 GCA_947478985.1 Acidobacteriota bacterium
CCGGCGTTCATCCCGCGCTTCGATATCATCTGACGTGATGCTCCGACGCGTGCTGATGGCTGCTGCGCTGCTGCCGTTCCTGCTGTACAGCCCCGCAGCCACGCAGTCGCGCGGCAGCGTCTCCATTACCCCACCGGCCCGCCAGTTCGGATCGTCGATCGGCGACGACTACTTTCTCGTCACCTGGTCGCAGCTTGAAAACTACTGGAAGCGGCTCGATCGCGAATCCGACCGCATGTCCCTGGTCGACATCGGCAAGACCGAGGAAGGTCGCAGTCAGTGGATGGCCATTGTCAGCGCGCCCGAGAACATGCAGCGGCTCGATCGGTACAAGGAGATCTCGCGGCGGCTCGCGCGGGCCGAGGGTCTGACCGATGACGAGGCGCACGCGCTGGCGCGCGAGGGTCGCGCCATTGTCTGGATTGACGGAGGGCTGCATGCCGACGAGGTTCTCGGCGCTCAGCAGCTGATCGAAACGGTGTACCAGCTGGTCAGTGCCACCGATGCCGAGACCCAACGGTTCCTCCGCGACACGATTGTGCTCGCGGTGGATGCCAACCCGGATGGGCACGCGCTCGTCGGTGACTGGTACATGCGTCACCGGGTACCGTCGGAACGGACGCTCGACGGGTTGCCACGGCTCTACCAGAAATATGTCGGCCACGACAACAACCGCGACTTCTACATGTCGACGCAGGCGGAGACCATCAATATGAACCGCGTGCTCTTCCGCGAGTGGTTCCCGCAGATCGTGTACGACCATCATCAGGCCGCTCCGCCCGGCGCGGTGATGTTTGCGCCGCCGTTCCGCAAGCCATCCAACTATCTCTTCGATGCGCTCATCCCGGCGGGCATCGATATGGTCGCCGCTTCGATGCACGCGCGCCTCGCGGCGGAGGGGAAAGGTGGCGTCACCAGGCGCGGGGGCGCGAACTACTCGACGTGGTGGAACGGCGGTCTGCGCACGTCGGTGTATTTCCACAATCAGATAGGCGTGCTCACCGAGACCATCGGCAGCCCGACACCGGAGCGGATCCCGAATGTGCCTGAACTACAGCGGCCGAGTGCCGATCTGCCGATGCCCGTGGCACCGCAGACCTGGCACTTCCGGCGCTCGGTCGAGTACTCCGTGACGGCAAACCGCGCTGTGCTCGACGTTGCGTCGCGCAATCGCGAAGCCTTGCTCTTCAACACGTACCTGATGGGCAAGCACTCGATCGCGAGCGGCAGTCAGGATACGTGGACGGTGCGTCCGCATCATCCACAGGGGCGGCCTGCCGATCCGGCGGCGCGTGATCCGCGCGGCTATATTCTCAGCGCCGATCAGCCGGACTTTCCCACCGCAACTAAATTCGTCAACGCGCTGCTGCGGAGCGGTGTCGAGGTGCAGCGTGCCCGTTCGGCATTCACGATTGCCGGGCGGTCCTATCCGGCCGGGTCCTACGTGGTGAAGACGGCTCAGGCGTTCCGCCCTCAAGTGCTCGACATGTTCGAGCCGCAGGATCACCCCGACGATGTGCCCTATCCCGGCGCGGCACCGATTCCCCCGTATGACAGCGCCGGTTGGACGCTGGCCTTTCAAATGGGGGTGACATTCGATCGCGTGCTCGACGCGTTCGATGGTCCCTTCGACACAGTGGCTGCGGACGTGCGTCCCCCGGCCGGACAGATCGTCTGGCCAGCGGCATCCTCGACCGGAACGTCCGCGCAGCCGGCCGGCTATCTGGTGAGCCACCACCAGAACGATGCATTCATCGCCGTGAACCGGCTGCTGAGAGCGGGCGAAGAGATCTACTGGCCGGACGATCGCACCGTCGGGGGGACACCCAATGGCACGGGCGTGATGTACATCCCTCGGCGTGCGTCAACGCGCGCGCTGCTTGAGAAGGCGGCCCTGGAGCTCGGGGTAACCGTGACCGGCGTGGCGAAGGCGCCGCCGGGCGGTGCGTTGAGGCTCCGTCCGACGCGCGTCGGGCTCGTCGACCGCTACGGCGGCTCCACGTCGAGCGGATGGATACGATGGCTGCTGGAGCGCTACGAGTTTCCGTTCGAGGTGGTCTATCCGGCGACGCTCAACCGTGGGAACCTCGCGGCGCGATTCGACGTGATCATCTTCCCGGATGACATGGTCCCGGCTCGCGAATCGGCCGGGGATGGCATACCTGCCGATCTGCCCGCCGAGTACCGCGGTCGGTCCGGCACGATTACGCTCGCAGCCTCGGTGCCTCAACTGAAGCGCTTCGTCGAGGACGGCGGGACGCTGATCACCTATGGCGGGTCCACGGCGATGGCGTTGCGGTTCGGCCTCGGCATCGGCAGCGCGCTGGTTGACCGGCGCGGCAGCGGGGCGAGGCCGCTGCTGGCGGAAACGTTCTTTGTCCCTGGGTCAGTGCTCAGGGTCAGCGTCGACAACCACTCACCGCTTGCGTACGGGTTCAACCGTGAGGTGGACCTCTTCTTTGACGAGAGCCCCGTGTTTCGTTTGCGCCCGGACGCGGCGGGACGTGTGCCCAGGCGCGTCGCCTGGTTTGCGACCGACGCGCCACTGCGGAGCGGGTGGGCGCTGGGGCAGAAGTACCTGCGCGATGGCATTGCTGTGGTCGACGCCCCGCTGGGCCGCGGACATGTGCTGCTGTTCGGCCCGGACATCACCTTCCGTGCGCAATCCCACGGCACGTTCAAGTTCCTGTTCAACGGCATCCTCGCCTCGAAGGCGGAGCGGTCGAACATGCCCTGACAGCCGGGTGATGGTCGAGTCAGGAACGTCAGTGCCGCGGTCTTGCGCGTGTGGGTGTGACGGTCTCGCCCGGGGACAGCAGCTATCATACCGATCAGGAAGCACCAGCGAACGGGAGTCGAACGCCAGATGAGAATCGTGATGAAGTTCGGGGGTACGTCCGTCGGTTCAGCCGAGCGGATTGCCCAGGCAGCACAGCTCGCGGTGTCGAGCGTGGCGAAAGGCCACGAGGTCGTCGTCGTGACCTCCGCCATGAGCAAGGTGACCGATGCGCTCATCGCTGCGGCCAAGCGCGCGTCCACAGGCACATGGGATCCGGCCACACGGCGGGAGCTGTTTGAACGGCATGAAGCGGTGGCCCAGGCACTGATCGGCAGCGAGCCAGTGCGACAGACGGCCGTGCTCGAGGCACTGCGGCAGCGTCTCGATCGCTTTGAGAAGCTCTGCTTCGGCCTGTCGATGGTCCATGAGCTGACCCCCAGGCTGCTCGACGCCATCTCCGGGACCGGTGAAATGCTGGCCGCACCGCTCGTATCGGCGGCCATAGCGGCGTGCGGACGCGCATCGCAGCCGATCGACGCCACGGAACTGATCGTGACCACGGATCAATTCGGCGGTGCCGAGCCGCTGATGGACGAGACACGCGTGAAGACGCGTGCGCGACTCGATCCGATGATCGCGGCGGGAGAAATTCCCGTGATCACCGGGTTCATCGGCGCCACGGCTGACGGTGTCCTGACGACGCTCGGACGTGGTGGATCCGATTACTCCGCGTCGATCATCGGCGCGGCGCTCGACGCCGACGAGATCTGGATCTGGACCGACGTCGATGGCGTCATGACAGCGAATCCGTCAGAAGTGCCTGAGGCGCGCACGCTCGCCGAGATCTCGTACAGCGAGGCGTCTGAGCTGGCCTACTACGGCGCGAAGGTGCTGCACTACAAGACGATCCTGCCGGCATTCCGGAAGCGCATCCCGGTGCGCATCCTCAACAGCTTCAATCCGTCGCACCCCGGCACACGCGTGAGCGTGGAAGGCAATCCGTCTGCCAGTGGAGTGAAGGCGGTCACGTCCATCCGTAAGGTGACGCTCATTGCCATCAGTGGCACGGGAATGCAGGGGATCCCCGGAATCGCCGCGAAGGCGTTCGCGGTCGTGGCGGCGCAGGAAGACGCCAACGTCCTGATGATTTCGCAGGCGTCGTCGGAGAACAACATCTGCTTTGTCATCAATGAGTCTGAGGCGCCGCGCGTGCTGACGGCACTGCGTAAGGGACTCGAGATCGAGTTGATGCGCGGGCACGTGGAGGAGATCACGGCGGAAGGGCAGGTGGCGATCGTCGCCGCGGTCGGCGATCGGATGCGCGGCACGCCGGGCATTGCCGCCACGGTGTTCAGCGCGCTGGGTACGGCCGGGATCAACGTGATTGCCATCTCGCAGGGGTCGTCGGAACGGAACATTTCGTTCGTCGTCACGGAAAAGGAAGCGGCTGCGGCCGTGCGCGCCCTGCACGGTGCCTTTCATCTCGAGCGCGCATAGCCGCGACGCGCCGTCGTGCTGCCGGTCAGGTTCTGAACGTCGTTGATGTCGCTCTGCAGAGGTCAAGAAATGCGCGTAGTTATCCTGCTCCTGTGTGTTGCCACCTTTCACGCCGCGGCTGCCTTAGCGCAGACGGCTCCGGGCCCCGTCGTGCCGTCAGGGCCACTGTCGCTCGAGCAGGTGCTCCAGATCGCCGAGTCCCGCAGCGAGTCGATTGCGATTGCCCGCACCGGCATCCGGCACGCGGAGGGCGAAGAGGTCCGGGCTCGTGCCGGATTGTTTCCGCAAGTGACGGCATCGGCCTCTTACGACCGCTCGCTCGCATCGGAGTACAGCGGCCTGTTCAACAACGCCAGCACAGGCAGTTCGTCATCGACGACGGCATCTCTGCCATTTGGCCAGGCGAATGTCTGGCGGATGTCGCTCGCCGCTTCGCAGAACCTCTTTGATTTCGGCCGCATCCGCGCCCAGCGGGCTCAAGCCGCGGTGGCGCACACGACGGCAGACCTTGCGCTGACCGGCACCAGGGCGCAGTTGCTCTTCGAGGTCACGCAGGCGTACTACAACGCCGCCCTCAGCGACCGCCTCGTCGCAATTGCCGAGGCGACCGTCACGCAGGCCACGGCCACGCTGCAACAGGCCGAGGCCGGGTTTCGCGCCGGGACACAGCCGGAGTTCGACGTCCTCCGCGCGCGGGTCAGCCGTGACACGCTGAATCCCAACGTCATCCGCCAGCGTGTCAACCGGGACATTGCGTTGCTGCGTCTCAAGCAACTGCTCGACCTTCCTGCCGACTACGAATTGCACGTGTCCGAGGAACTTGGCGCGGTCGTGCTGCCGCCGGCGCCGATGTTTGCCAGCCGCGTGACGGCAATTGAGTCGGCGGTTGGTACGGGCAGCGTGATGCAGGTGTCGCTCGAAACCACCGCGCCGGTAGCCGAGCGCGTCGCCGTGAAAGACGCCGCCCTCAGCGTTCAGCTGCGGGAGGCGGTGCTCGATGCGGTGAAGGCGCAACGGATGCCGAGCGTGGCGGTGACGTCGAACTACGGGCGCGTCGCCTATCCCTCGAACATCATTCTGCCAACGTTCAATCGCACGAACTGGACGGTCGGTGTCAACGTGCAGATGCCGATTCTGACGGGAGGGCGTCAACGGGGGGGCGAGATGGTGGCGCAGGCCGACCTCGACCAGACACGGGTAAGGCTGCGCCAGGTGGAGGAGCTCGCGGCGCTCGATACGCGCACCGCGTGGGCGGAACTGATCGCGGCCCGCGCGGCGTGGGAAGCCACGGCCGGCACTGTGGAGCAGGCGGGTCGTGCGTTTGAACTCGCCGGGATTCGTTATCAGGCAGGCGTGTCCACGCAGCTCGAGCTGTCCGATGCACGGCTGCTGCTGCAGCTGGCGGAGGCGAACCGGGCACAGGCTGCGCGTGATCTCCAGATTGCCAGGGCGCGCGTGGCGCTTCTACCGGACCTGCCGCTCGGACAGCCGGTTTCCCGACCCTAGAGTTAACATCAGCACATGCACAATCCCGACGTTCCGGAAACCCTCGAAGGCTGGAGTCTGCTGCATCTGATGTACCGGGTGCGATGGGATCGCCTGCGCGCGTGCAGCGAGGATGTGCGCCGGCGCCTCGCCGACGATGCCATGCGCGCGTTGTCGGTGCCGGAGGCTGGTGCGAATGCATGCGTGCAGATGCTCGGGCACAAGGCAGATCTGATGTTCATCGCGTTCCGCCGCGATTTCGAACAACTGGCGCAGGCGCAGCTGGCGCTCTCGCGTACAGAGTTGGGCGATTATCTGGAGCCGACCACGTCGTATGTGTCGATCGTCGAGCTCGGCTTGTACGAGATGACCGCGAAGATCCACGAGCAGCTGGCGGCGAAGTTCAAACCAGGGAGTGACGAATTCGAACAGGCGTTCGACGCTGAAATGGTTACGCAGCGCGGGCGCGTGGCCAGCCGTCTGTTTCTGGAGGTGCCGAAGTGGCGCTACGTCTGCTTCTACCCGATGAACAAGCGCCGCGGCGAGGTGGAGAACTGGTACAGCGAGTCCTTCGAGCGACGTGCCAGCATGATGCGCGAGCACGGCATGATCGGCCGCGGGTACGCGGGCAAAGTCACACAGATCATTTCCGGATCGATCGGGTATGACGACTGGGAATGGGGCGTCGATCTGTTCGCGCAGGATCCGGTCGTGTTTAAGAAATTGATCTACGAGATGCGTTTCGATGAAGCGTCAGCAAAATTTGCCGAGTTCGGCCCCTTCTACACGGGCCTTCAATTTGCCCCAGGTGAGCTCGGAACCTACCTGAACGGAAACGTGCCGACACTGTAGCCTGGCAGGGCGACCACACTATCGTCATCGCGACGGACCATTTTGAAACACCGCCGCGAATGACAAATCCGTGTGCGCCGCTAAGTCTCTGTACCTGAACGTTCTGGCCGACGCCAGGGATTCGGGCTCGTAGGCTCGGGAATTGCTGTCCTGACTGGGGACATGACACCCCAGGAAACGTTTGTGACACGCCTGCGGCGGTACCGCCAACGCGCAGGCACATCGCTCGAGGAGATCGCGGCCGATACCCGCGTGAAGGTAGACCTGTTCGAGGCGCTCGAGCGCAACGACCTCTCGGGGTGGCCTCGCGGCCTCTACGCGCGCGCCTGGATCCGCGCCTATGCCAGCGCTGTGGGACTCGATCCCATCGACACCGTGGACGAGTTTTGCCGACTCTTCACACAGGGCGATCGTCGCGTACGGCCGATGATCGAGGAGATGGCAGCCATCGTCGCGCACCCGTTGGAATACCGTCCGGAGGTCACGCCTGATATGGACCGACGGCGCAGCACACCGCGCATCAACATGCTGTCGGATGTGGCCTGGCACACCGCACTAGCCACAAGGGTGGTCAATGCCTGTCGTGCGGTCCGGCATCGCGCTGCCAGCGTGCTGATCACCACACACCCGCGCAAGCGCCAGCCGCGCACCAGTTCCTGATTAGGCGCTTCGTGGAACCACATCCTGCAACTCCCCCACGGGATGGGTGGGCTGTGTCGAGCGGCCGATGTCAGTCGCCCGCGGCCTCATGGCTGCGATCGTCTGACCGGCCAGGGTCGAGGAATCGCCGTTCAACTTTACCCAGTACAGCCAGGGTGACCACGACGATCCAGGATGACAGAAACGCCAGCATCGGGAATCCTGCGCCGGCGACAAGGCCAATGCCGGCGACTACCCAGATCGTGGCGGCCGAGGTCAATCCCGTGACGCGCCCACCCGCCTGCAGGATGCAGCCGGCACCGATGAAGCCGATGCCAGTGACGACCTGGGCGGCAATTCGCGTCGGGTCGATTCCGCGCTCGCCGCCGAGGCTGACCAGCAGCAACCCCACGCACATGTACATGGCGGAGCCGAGACAGATCAGGATGTTTGTTCTGAATCCGGCGGGCTTCCCCTTCAGCTCACGTTCGAAGCCGATGACCCCGCCGCACATCACGGCTGCACCGCATCGGACGAGGAACGGCAGAATGACCGGGGACAGCTGTGCCCACGATTCGACGAGTTGTACGTCGTTCACGTTTTCACCCCTTGTCTTTCCCAAATTTCCAGACGAGTGCATTGGAAGCCAAGCGTATGCGGCGATCATAGGCCGCATGCGCTCATGGCAGGACCGTGCGCAGCACATCTGCGGCCGCGCCTTCCACCTGAGGGCGTGCCGATTCAGATGAAATAGGCGCCGGGACACGGCTGTTTGGCCCGTTTTTGCAGGCCATGCTGACAATGAGACCCAGTCTCATATTGTGTGTTAGCATCGGGATCTCGTGAGTCCACACCCTGCGGTTCCGGTCCCCCTGACGACTCTCAAAGCCGGCGCCTCGGCGCGCCTGCACGAGACGCGGCTCGACGAGCAGACGCGCTCGCTTCTGCGCTCGCTGGGCCTGACCGATGCTGCATCGCTGCGGGTGTGCAAGTGCGGCGAGCCGTACATCATCCAGGTCCGTACGACGCGCATCGGCGTATCGAGCGACGTGGCTAGCCGCATCTTTGTCGTCAGCGACGTTGAGGTCCGCAGCGATGACAGCCGTGCCGGTCAGCGCGCCGCCAGCTAGGCGCGCCGCGGTGGGCGCCGGCACCCGCATCGCGCTTCTCGGCAATCCAAACACCGGGAAGACGACGCTCTTTAACGCGTTGTGCAGCGCGCGCGCCAAGACGTCCAACTTCCCGGGCACGACGACGGAGATGCGGACGGGTCATTGCGAACTCGCTGGCCAGCGCGTTCAGGTCATCGACCTGCCAGGCGTCTACGACCTGCGCCACGCTTCGCCCGAAACCCGCATCACCCACGGAGTGTTCACCGGCGCACGTGCCGAACTGCCGGACGTCGTTGTTGTCATCGTCGACGCGTGCAACCTGACCCGGAATCTGGTGCTCGTCGGCGAACTGCTCAGCTACGGGCGGCCGACGGTCGTGGCCTTGAACATGGTCGACCTCGCGCGTCGCCGCGGGCTGTCGCTCAACGTCGGCGCGATGTCGAAACGGCTGGGCATACCCGTCGTCGAAACGGTCGCGAGGACCGGTGAAGGGCTCGAGGCCCTGCGTGCCGCCATCACCGGGGCACTGACCGGCGGCGAGCCACCGGCGCACCCCGGCGATTTGCCACCAGCTGGCGCAACAACAGAAACGCTCACCGTGTGGGCAGACAGCATCGTGGCCGAGTCGGCGTCCGGTCCGGTTGCTGGAGGACATGTCGACAGCTTTACCGAGCGGCTTGATCGGGCTTTTACGCATCCGGTGCTCGGTGTGCTTTCGTTTGCAGCGGTGATGGCGCTGCTGTTCTGGACGTTGTTCACCCTTGCGACCCTGCCGATGGATCTGATCGAGGCGACGTTCGCCGGACTCGGCAGCCTGGTACGCGGCTACGTGTCGCCCGGGCCTCTCCGTGATCTGGTGACCGATGGCATCGTCGGTGGCATTGCCGGAAGTGTCGTGTTTCTTCCGCAGATCTGCCTCCTGTTCTTCTTCATCAGCCTGCTGGAGGACACCGGCTACCTTGCGCGGGCGGCGTTTGTGATGGATCGGCTGCTGTATCGCTTCGGGTTGCCAGGGCATGCCTTCGTGCCGCTGCTGACCTCGCATGCCTGCGCGCTGCCGGGCATCATGAGTACGAGGCTGATTCCTGATCGACGCGACCGCCTGGCGACGATTCTGGTGGCTCCGTTCATGAGCTGTTCGGCACGGCTGCCAGTGTACGTGCTGCTCACGAGCCTCATCTTCGCAGGCCGTCCTGCGCTTGCGGCGCTGGCCTTCGTCGGGTGTTATCTGCTCGGTGCCACCGCCGCGATGTTCAGTGCGGTGCTGTTCGGCCGCACGATTCTCAAGGGGCGCGCGCGGCCGATGGTTCTGGAACTCCCCACGTACAAGCTGCCGTCGTTTACCAACGCGCTCATCACGGCGAAGGACCAGGGGCTTCGGTTCCTGAGTACCGCCGGAACGGTCATCATCGCCATCTGCATTGTCATGTGGTGGCTGAGCGCGTATCCGAAGGTTCAGCCGACACCCGAGGTGATGACGCTACGGACGCAGGCGGCCACCGCTGGTGTTTCGCCGGCGAGCGCGCAGGTGCTTGAAGCCCGGGCGGACAGACTGCAGCAGCGCGCGGAGCAGCAGGGGAGCTTCTCCGGTCAACTGGGCCGGATCGTCGAACCGGTCTTTCGTCCACTCGGCTTCGATTCGCAGCTGACTGTCGGTGTACTGACGAGCTTTCTCGCGCGCGAGGTCTTCGTCTCGACCATGTCAGTGCTGGTCGGCGGCGGGGGATCGTCGGACGTCGACGAGGGTGTTGTCGCCAGGATCCGGACGATGACGCGGAGCGACGGGACACTGGTCTTTACGCCGGCGACTTCTGCAGCCGCGCTCGTGTTCTTCGTCCTTGCGATGCAGTGCCTGCCCACGCTCACGGTGACGAGGCGTGAAACCGGACACATCAAGTATGCGTTCCTGCAGTTCGGCTACATGTCGACTGTGGCCTATGTGGCGGCCCTGCTGGTGCACCAGGGCCTGCTCGCGGTGGGCGTATCATAGAGGTCAGCCGTGCCAGAGATTCTGCAGGACTCCCTCGTCACCCTCGCAGCCGCTGCTGCGGCATACGTGGTGATCCGCCGGGCTTTCGCGTGGGCGAAGCCGGCGTCCGGACCGGCGTGCGCGTCCTGCGCGTCCTGCTCTCCGGCGTCTCCCAAGCCCGCCACCGAGACGCATCCGCTGCACGTGATGCGCACCCAGGGCTCGTCACCGCGTCCGTAGGACCTATGTGAGCGAACGGATGCCACTGGTGACTGCCGAACAGACCCCGTCAGACCACCCGTGTTCCGCCACCTCCATGTTCTCGATCACCCTCGATCTCATCCTGTGAATCGGCGCGGTTACATCGACTGGCTGCGCGGGATTGCCGTGCTGATCATGATCGAGGCGCACATCCTCGATGCGTGGACGCGAGTCGATGCCCGATCGGGAACAGCCTATCGACTGGCGATTGCGATTGGCGGGTTCGGCGCGCCGACCTTTCTCTTTCTGGCCGGCATCGCGATGGCATTGGCCGCAGGCAGGCGCCGGAACGGAACGGCGACGCCCGCGAAAATCGCAGCCCGCGCACGCTCCAGGGGCTGGCAGATTCTTGGACTCGCGCTGCTGTTTCGTCTGCAGTCGTGGCTGATCAGTGGCGGGGAGCCGTCACGTACGCTGATGAAGGTCGACATCCTCAATGTCATGGGGGTAGCCATGCTGCTGGCCTCAGCGCTCGGCGGATTCGGCCGCGCGCGCTGGACGCGCGCGCTGACCTATTCCTGCAGTGCCGTCGCGCTGGCGATGCTCACACCGATTGTGTTCTCGACCCACGTCATTGATTTCCTGCCCGACCAGCTTGAGTGGTATCTGCGGCCCGGGTCCGGCGTCACGACGTTCGCGGTGTTCCCGTGGGCGGGGTTTCTTCTGGCGGGGGGCGCCGTCGGGATCTGGCTCGAGGCCGCGGGCACCGATCGCGAGGAACGTCGCGTGATTCTCGGCCTGGCGGTCCTCGGACCGCTTGTCGCGCTGGGTGGCTACGCCGCCTCGCTTCTTCCCCCCATCTATGCGCAGACGGAGTTCTGGACCAGTTCGCCGACGTTCTTCTTCGTGCGCCTCGGTGTGCTGATTAGCGCCTTGCCAATCGCCCACGCGTGGAATGCCCTGGTGCCAGGCCGCTCACCCCTGCGCGAGTTCGGTATCGCGTCGCTCTTCGTCTACTGGATACACGTCGAGATGGTCTATGGCGTCGTGAGCCTGCCATTGCACCGCCAGCTGCCGCTAGATATCGCACTCACCGCATGCGCCGGCTTCAGCCTGTTCCTGTTCGGCCTCGTGAAGTTGCGAGATCGGCTCGTCTCCTCAAAGAGCGCGAAGCACGTGTTTCAGAACGCCATCAGATAGGTCATCTTCGCCACGACCGATCGATCGATCAGATCCCCGGACCGTTCGTCTCGCCTCTCGTTGTAGACAAAGAAGAAATCGCTGAGTGGCCGATGGATCACATTGAACCGCATGTTCGAACTCCACTGCCGGGAGTCGGTGTTGTACTGGAGCAGCGCGTTCACGAACATCCGCGTGTTGAAGTTGTAGTTCACGCGACTGGTCACCAGCGTCGAGATAAAGTCACCCGTCGGCAGTGAGATGTCCTGAACCTGGAGGCTCAGCGATGTGTTGAAGTGCTCGTTCGCCCGGAAGGTCGGCCCGACGTTATACGCTCGCCGGTAGCCGCCGTAGAAATCTCCCTGGGAGTAGCGATTGCTGAACGACAGGCGGTCCGCAGAGTTGGTTCTCGCCGTAACGAAGTACTCGTTGAATACGTAGCGGCCGTTTGCGACGCGGACGCCCCGCGCCGAATTGAGCAGGAACGGCGAACGGATCACTTCAACATTCGTATTGACCCCGGTCTCGATACTCGCACTGTTCTGAAAGGTGAACGGGACGTGATAGTCCTGGGTGCGCGTTTCCAGCCCGCCGCCGTTCTGACGGGTGAACATGTCGAGCTGCCAGTGCGGACGTATCTCGCGCAGCCAGCGCGAGGCCCAGGATGGCCGCATGCGGAAGCCACCGAACAGGTAGCTGTTGTTGACCCCGACTCTCTGGTTGTAGCCGAGTTCGTTATTGAACCGCGCGCCAACGCCCTCCTGCCGGGCAGCCAGCTGCCACCGCCGGTCTTCGAACCGCGCTGCGGCCCGTAGCGCCAGATCCTTTCCGGATCCACCGACCACCTCGACCGGGGAGAACGTCTTGGCCACCAGCGCATACGTCGCCAGAGAGGTGCCGAAGCGGAAGTTGGCGTCAGCGCCCGCGACGCGGTTGAAGTGTGCCCCGCTCGCGTCCTTGTTGAGGAATATTGCGCCGATGTCGGAGTTGCTCAAGATATCGCGGCGCAGCCGCAGCGCCGTGAAGTTTGTCGCCGGCGACGAGCCCTCTTCTCGCTGCTGGATGTTGAGCACGCCGAGCGAATAGCCGCCCAGTCGTCCCGTGAGTCTGGTGCCGGCCAGAATGGGAATCTCGGTACCAGAGTCCGACAGGCCGATCCGACGGCTGAAGAACAGCCGCATGTCCTGGCTCATCTGCTGCCGGGCCGACGTCGCGCCACCTCCGCCGCCGCCGCCACCACCGCCTCCGCCGAAGCCCCCTCCGCCGCCGCCGCCGAACTGAAAGATGCCGGAGTTCTCCAGGAAGAAGTCTCGCTTTTCAGGAAAGAAGAGACTGAAGCGCGTCAGGTTGACCTGCTGCTCATCGGCCTCGACTTGCGAGAAGTCCGTATTGACCGTGAAATCCCAGGTCAGCCCGGTCGCGATGCCGTACTTCACGTCGAGCCCGCCGTCGAAATTTCCCTTTGTCGGCTTCCGGCCAATCGTGCTCGTGCTCCCAAGCGCGTAGGGCTTGATGCGCAGGTCCTTGCCCGGGCGCAGTCCCCGCAGGCCTTCGAGGGTTCCGGCGAGTGACACGCGCTGCACGTCGTAAATACGCGGGACCGGCGCCCAGTAACTGTCCTCATTGAGCCGTCGGATCTTGCGCTCGAAGTTGATCCCCCAGATTTGCGGATCGGTGTTGTCGAATCGCAGGGTGCGCCAGGGGATACGAATCTCCGCGATCCACCCCGTCTTCGTCACCTGCGTCCGCACGTCCCAGATGCCGTCCCAATCGGTGTTGCTCTCGCGTCCTTCGTTCGAGATCTGCCCGTCCCACTTGGCTCCGGCGGGGTTGACCGCAAACACGTAGCCGTTGCGCTCATCGTGAAACGTGTCGAGGATGATGCGAAAGCCGTCGCTGGAATCCGGGTTGTAGTCCTTCTTCAGGTCGCTGACGATGAGTCGGGCTGGTTCGGTATCGAGGGCGACCACGCCGAAGTACAGCGCGGTGTCGTCATACAGCACTCGCACCTCAGTGTTGTGCGTGGCTGGCGCCCCTTCGCGTGGATCGTTCTGAATGAAACCGGTGGCAAGCGGCGCGGCCGTCCACGCGGGCTCATCGAGCGCGCCGTCGAGGGTGATGTTGCCGGTGAGGCGTACTGCCTCAAGGCGGCGCGTCAGGCGAGCGGATTCGCCTTTTGCCGGCTGCTGTGCCCACACGGGTGCCTGCCCGAAGAGCAATCCTGCGCAGAATACCCAGAAACACCCGAGACGAAACAGGGCCGGACGCAGCATCCTAACTCCTTGTATATGAGATAGTTATGCGCTATAGAATGCGCAGGAAGCGATGGCGGTTACGAAGATAGACCGAAAAACGGGTTGAGGTTCGAGGCATCAGATCGCTACAATTCGCCCCTTCGGACTGTGTGTTCGGGCCGGAACGAGACCTCACATGATAAACGTAGCTGCCATCCGGATGCAGCAATTTGGCGTCCAGTTCTACCAGGCTTCCCTGACGGCCAGCGATATCGACAAGCTGGTGCGCTTCGAGGTCCTCAACTACGGCGAGTCGGGACAGCCCCCGGTGCGTGGCGGCAAGAAGAAGACGCCAAGCAAGGTGAACTGGGATCTCCTCGAACGGCGCATTGCCTCGAGCGAGAAGGCGTACCAGCGCCAGATCATCAGGCGAAAAATCGACGAGCTCGTGCAGTACTACGAGCAGTGTCGCGAAGCGCGCGACCTGCCGTCCATTGCCGGCGCCGTCATCATCTCGTGTGACGAGAAGCTGTCATTCGAGCCGGCGAACGCTGGTGCCACGGTGGGACGGCTCAAGGTGCCCGAACGCGAGGGCATCCTGCGCGCGATCGACGGGCAGCATCGATTGCTCGCGCTACATGCCGACATCGAGAACATCAAGGACGACGACTTCACGGTGCCGGCGATCATCTTCGACCGCCTGCCGGAAGATCACGTCGTCCAGATGTTCGTCACGATCAACGCGAAGCACACTCGCCTGAACGCGTCGCACCTGGTGAGCCTGTCCGGCCGCCAGCTCTATCGCGACGACGCGCTGGCAGCCGCACACGACGTGGTGCGCGCGCTCAACGACCGAGAGGATTCGCCGCTCCACGGCGAGATCAAGCTCCTTGGCGTCGGCCGCGGCCGTGTGGCCCAGGCGCCGCTGGCGCAGGAGTTGAAGAAGCTATTCGCCGGTGATGCCTTCGGCGGCCCCCGCAAGTCGGCTGACTTCCGGGATGACTCGAAGAAATTCTTCGTCAATTACATGAAGCAGGTGTCGGTGGTGTTCGGTGCCGCCTGGAACGGGCGCAAGTACAGCATCAAGTCGGCGAACGCGCTCCGCGCATTCATGCGCGTGGCTCCAGACGTCGTCCGGAAGCTGGATCAGGAGCACGTGGACCGAACGGACTTCCGTGCGATTGGTCGGGTCATCGCGCCGTGGGGGCGCCGCATCGGTGACCTGCGGTTCGAGACGGAAGGCGCGTGGAAGCGCGTCGGCACGACCGTCGAGTCGCTCACACGTGAATTGAAGCTGGCGCTGGAATACCCCGAAGGCGCAGGCGTCTGACGTCTCTATAGGCGGAAGGCGCGGGCCGTTTTCGGAAGGCGGAAACCAAAAAGGACGCCCGAAGGCGTCCTCCCTGGTTGTCTGACTGGTCCCCCCAGCATTTACGGCAGACTGCCGTAAACCACAGCCCGACGGCTTCTCTTGAGCAACGGGCGTGCCGCGTGTCTTTCCTGAGAAATTGCGGCTTGGCCAGGTAGTAACCCACCAGGATTGTCGCTGGCATTTCAAAAACGTGCTCGGCGCTCAGCGAAGACCCTATGAACAGCTCAGCCAGATCCCCTCGCAGACTCGGGGCCACCGGACCCGCGGTCTTTCCACTCGCGCTTGGTTGCATGGGCATGTCCGGCATGTACGGATCGGCCGACGAACGGGAGAGCATCGCCACGATTCACGAGGCGCTCGACTGCGGCATCACTCTTCTCGATACCGGTGATTTCTATGGC
>CANJYC010000014.1 GCA_947478985.1 Acidobacteriota bacterium
CGAGGGGTCGACGACCACCTCGAAGGCGCGCGTGGCCACCCACTGTTGCTGCCACTTCCTGTCGAGTTCCTGGGGCTTGTAATCCATGACGTCTGCAGACTGCGGTCGACCGCCTCGTGCGCGCGTCGGCGCGGGACTCCGTCACCGCAGGCCGACGACCGATTATAGCTGCCAGTATTTCGCGAGAGCCGGCCGCGCGGCCGCCAGGGTGGCGTCACCCCGCGGTGTGGCACCGGTCGGCACGGGAAAATCCTCAAGACCTGTGTCACCGGCAAGCACCCGCGTCACGGTGCGCAGACAGCCGGCCAGGGCCTGGAGGTCGTAGCCGCCCTCCGTCACCGCCACCAGCCGTCCCTCGCAGCACTCGCTGGCCACCGTCACGAGGTGCGCCGTGAGCCGGCCCAGTTGATCGGTGGTGAGGCGGAGTCCACCGAGTGGATCGTCCTGGTGCGCGTCGAATCCGGCAGACACGAGAATCAGCTCGGGTGCGAACTGCCGGAGCACCGGCAGCGCAATGCGGGAGTACAGAAGCTCAAAGTCGGCGTCGGTCGCCCCCGCGCTGACCGGCAGATTGACGGTAAACCCCTGTCCAGCACCACTGCCGACCTCACCCGCCGCCCCCGTGCCGGGATAAAACGGGAACTGGTGCGACGACACGAACAGCACGGTCGGGTCGTCGAAGAAGCTCCACTGCGTGCCGTTTCCGTGATGCACGTCGTAATCCACGATCGCGACCCGCGTGATGCCCCGCGCCCTCGCATGCGCGGCGGCCACAGCGACGTTATTGAACAGGCAGAACCCCATCGCCCGGTCTCGCTCGGCATGATGGCCAGGCGGTCGGACCATCGCCAGGGCCCGGGTGTCCGCTCCGCCGTCGAGCACATGGTCGACCGCGGCCACGGCGGCCCCGGCCGCCAGTCGCACCACGTCGTAGGTGTCCGGCGACGTATAGGTGTCCGCGTCGAGGGCCGTGGCGCGTCCGGCGGTCTCGCGGACGAGCGCGATGTAATCGCGGTCGTGGACACGGGCCAGTGCCTCGTCGCTGACCATGCCGGCCTCAATGACTGTGCCGCCGCGCTCTCGGAATTCGGCAGCCACGACCTGCATGACTTCAGCGCGTTCGACGCGCTCAGGATGGCCGGGGGGATTCAGGTGGTCGACGAAGCGGTCGGAGGTAAAGACAGTGAGTGGCACGCGCCGATCTTATGCGATACATTCCTCAACTCAATCCGCAGGAGGTTCCATGAGCAGGACCGGACGTAACGATCTGTGCCCGTGCGGGAGCGGGAAGAAATACAAGAAGTGCCATGAGGCCCAGGAACGCCACGGCGTCGCTCAGGGGCGCCTGCTGATGCTCCTGGTCGGTGCGGCCGTCGCGGCGGCACTCGTCGCCGGCGTGATGTCGTTTACTGGGAAGGGTTCCGCAGGCGGCGTCCGCGTGTGGGACCCCGTGCACGGGCACTACCACGACGAAAACGGCGTCGAGGTGCCCTAGACGAGCATCGCCGAGGCCCGCTCCTCGAGGACGCGCAGGCGCCGCTCGAGCTCGAGCCGCGCACCGTCCAGTTCGTCATCCGGCAGATCTGGAGGCACGTCGAGCGGGTCTCCCATCGCCAGCGCCACCGTGCTGAAGGGCTTCGGCACCTGCGTTCGGTCCCAGCTTCGCGCAGTCCAGCTCCGCGACGCCTCGACGTGGAATGGCAGGACCGGATTGCCTGTCGCCCTTGCCAGCCAGACGGCGCCGGGCTGGGCCACCCGTGCCGGTCCCCGTGGACCATCCAGCGTGAAGGCCGCCGGCCGGCCACGCGCCATGTCGCGCTTGAGCTGCAGAATGGCGCGCGCGCCACCACGGGAGCTCGACCCTCGCGCCGTTCCATAGCCGAACCGCTCGATGATCCGCGCGATCCACTCGCCGTCGAAGTTCTCGCTGGTCACGACGACGATGCCCCGGTGCCGGAAGTAGTAGGTGGCGGGCAGGATGCGGCCGTGCCAGAAAGCCATGATCGGCTGCCGCCCGGACGCGAGGATGGTGTCGAGATGCTGCAACCCGTCCACGCGCCAGCGCAGCGTGCGACCGAGTCCGCTGATCAGCGGATACCCGAGCCCGGCAATCAGCGCGACCTGCGCGCGCCTGATCGACGATGACCGCCAGCTGCTCGTCATGAACCGCCGAGGATACTACATGCCGTTGTACTGAGGACCGCCGCCGCCCTCAGGCGGCACCCAGGTAATGACCTGGTACGGATCCATGATGTCGCACGTCTTGCAGTGCACGCAGTTCGAGGCATTGATCTGCAGGCGGCTGCCCCCGGCATCCGTGATCACCTCGTACACATGCGCCGGGCAGAAGCGGATGCAGGGGTGGCCGTACTCCGGGCCGCAGATCGTGTGACAGACGTCTGTCTGCACATGCAGGTGCGGCGGCTGATCTTCCTCGTGCGCAGTGCCCGCGAAGTGGACGCTGGTCGGCTTGTCGAAAATCAATCCGCGATCGGCAGGCGCAATTGGGGTCGCGTCGGCAGGCGCTCCGGCACTCCCATAGAAGGCTTCAATCGTCTGCATGCGCGTGTGCCCCGGGTGACCGTGCAGGTCAGACACCCACCACCCGCGGGTAAGCAGGGCGAGGCCGGAGAACATGACGCCGGGCAGGAGCCCGTATCCAAAGGCCTGGTGTACATTGCGCACGGGAAAAAGTTCGGCACGAACGGGGCTGGCGTCGATCTTGTCCTGGTAGCGCGCCAGGCCGGCCGCCGATGTGTCCCCGGCGCGGATCGCCTCGAAGGCGGCTTCACCGGCCAGCATTCCGCTGCGCATCGCCAGGTGGATCCCCTTCAGACGCATCGAGTTCATGAACCCGGCCGCATCTCCCGCGACGAGCCCGCCATCCATGTGAATGCGGGGGATCGTATTCCAGCCGCCTTCGGGTAGCGCCTTCGCGCCGTAGCGGATCATCTGCCCGCCCTCGAGCAGGTTGCGCATGAACGGGTGCTGCTTCAGACGGTTGAATGCCGCGTGCGGATCAAACAGCGGATCCTTGTAGTCGAGACCCACGACGAGGCCAAGCGAGATCAGCCCGTCCGGCATCGCATAGATGAAGGCGCCGCCGAACTCGTGCTGACGCAGCGGATAGCCGAGCGTGTGCATGACGGTGCCGGCGGCCACACGACCCTTCGGTACCTCCCAGAGCTCTTTCACGCCGACGGCAAACTGGGGCGGCGCCGCACCGGGAACCAGCGGCACGAGGTGGCCGAGCTGCTTCGTCAGGTTGCCGCGCACACCGTCGCAGAAGATCGTGACCTGCGCCTTGATGTCGACGCCGGCCTCGAAGGTCGACTTCGGCTCGCCGTGCCTGTTGACGCCGCGATCACCGGTGCGCACGCCGATCACACGCGCGCCATCCATCAATACGTCCTGCCCGGCGAAACCAGTGAAAATGTCGACGCCTTCGGCCTCGGCCTGTCCGGCGAGCCACGTGACAAGGGCGCTGAGCGACACGATGTAGTTGCCGTGATTCCGGAGCGGGGGCGGGATGATTGGGAACGGGATCTGGCCGGTCTGGGTCAGGAAGAAGACGCGGTCCTCACGCACCGCGGACGCCAGCGGAGCGCCCCGCTGCAGGAAGTCCGGGATCAGGTCGCGCAGGGTCGAGGTGTCAAGCACGGCGCCCGAGAGCGTGTGGGCGCCAGCCTCTCTCGCTTTCTCAATCACGGCGATGGCGAGGGCTCCGCCTCCCTGCTGCTTCTGCAGCTGGGACAGCCGGATCGCCGCGGCCAGCCCGGCAGGGCCGCCACCGACGATGAGCACGTCGACCTCGAGGGTCTCTCGCTCCAGAGCGTTCAACCCTTCGCGATCGCGGCGACGATCGCCGGCGCAATCTCGAACAAGTCGCCGACGATGCCGTAGTCGGCCACCTCGAAGATAGGCGCGTCAGCATCCTTGTTGATGGCCACGATGACACGTGATCCCTTCATGCCAACCAGGTGCTGAATGGCCCCGGAAATTCCCAGCGCCACGTAGAGCTTTGGCGCCACGGTCTGGCCAGAGCTGCCGACCTGCCGCGCCATCGGCAGCCAGCCGCTATCGCAGATTGGCCGCGACGCTGCGACTTCGGCACCGAGCGCGGTCGCCAGTGCCTCCGCCACGCGCAGGTTCTCCTGTGACTTGATGCCGCGCCCCACAGCCACGATCCGTTCGGCCTGACTCAAGTCCACCGCCGCCTTTGCTTCCTGGAACGGCGGCTCGGGCTTCTGGCGAATCGCGGCGGTGTCGATGGCGACAGCCATCGGCGTGATGGCTGCGACACCGCTCTTCCGAACCGCATCGGCTCGGAACGCCCCGATCTGGATCGTGACGAAGCACGGCCCGCCACCAACGGGCTTCACCTCCGCCGCGAGCTTGCCCTGAAACATCGGCCGGGTATAGGTGGCTTCGCCCCCGGTGCCCGTGATGCCCGTGACGTCGGTGATGAGCGGCACGCGCATCCGTGCCGCCAGCATCGGGGCAAAATCCCTGGCCTGGTAGGTGTGCGGCAGCAGCACGATGCGCGGCGCCACGGACCGCACGATCCCGAGCAGCGCCATGGTCCAGGCGTCGGGCGTGTAGGTGGCGAGTGCCGGGTCGTCCGCCGTCAGGACTTCGGTGACTCCGCCGGCGGCGAGTTCCTGCGCCACGCCGTCTCCGGGGGCCAGCACCAGCACCTTGATGGGCAGTCCACCCGCCATCTGCTGCGCTGTGCCAGCGAGCTGCTGCGCAGCGGCAATCGCCTCCCACGTGGCGCGGTTCAGGACGCCCTGGCGTTGTTCGGCGATGACCAGGATCACAGGACGCGCGCCTCATCGCGCAGCAGGCGGACGAGTTCCTTTGACGCCTCGGCTGGCGATCCCGCGATCATCTGCGTCTGCTTCTGCTTGACCGGCACCGCCAGGCTGACGATCTCCTGCAGCGGCGTCAGGCCGGACGGCATCGGCACCTTTCGGATCTCCTTCTTCTTCGCCGCCATGATCCCTTTGAGCGTGGCATAGCGCAGCTGATTGATGCCGCTCTGCACCGTCAGCAGGGCCGGCAGCGGCATGGCGATCCACTGAAACCAACCCCCTTCGAGCTCGCGCTTGACGCGCACCGTCGCCCCGTCGACCTGCACGTCCATGACGATGGTGGCGTGGGCGATGCCGAGCCGTTCGGCGAGCACGACGCCGGTCTGGGCGTGTCCCTGATCGTCGGACTGCAGGCCGGTGAGCACGAGGTCGAAAGCCTCACCGGCCATCGCCGCCGCCAGCGCGTCGGCGATGAGGCACGCATCGCCCGCGCCGAGCACCGCGTCCTCCACGTGGAGGGCGCGATCGGCACCGCGGGCCAACGCCTCACGGATCACCTGCTGCACACGTACTGGACCGGCCGAGCAGACCACCACCTCCCCGCCGTGCGTGTCGCGCAGGCGCAGGGCGGCCTCGAGCGCATACGCGTCGGGCTCGTTCATCTCGTAGCTGACGTCAGCTTCGCGAATCCAGGTTCTGGTGTCGTTCAGGCGGGGCTGCCACTCCCGGGTGGGCACCTGCTTGATGCAGACGGCAATCTTCATCCTGCGTATTGTGTCTCAACTACGCGGATCCGACGCGCGGATCGAGCCTATGCGTCGTACTTCTTGAGGAGCAGCGCTGCGTTGGTCCCGCCGAACCCGAACGAATTCGACAGCGCGTACGTGATCGGCATCGCACGCTTGGTGTGCGGTACGTAGTCCAGATCGCACTCAGGGTCCGGCTCGGTGAGATTGACAGTCGGCGGCACGATCTGGTGATGAACGGCCAGCGCACTGATGCCGGCTTCAAGGCCGCCGGCGCCGCCGAGGAGGTGACCGGTCATCGACTTGGTCGATGAGATGGCCAGCTTCCGCGCATGGTCACCGAAACAGTTCTTGATGGCGAGTGTCTCGAGCTTGTCGTTGTACGGCGTCGAGGTACCGTGTGCGTTGATGTAGTCGACCTGTTCCGGCATAATGCCCGCCTTCCGGATCGCCATCGCCATCACACGGCGCGCGCCGTCGGCATCCTCCGAAGGCGCTGTCATATGGTAGGCATCGCTGGTGAGGCCGTAGCCGACGACCTCCGCATAGATGTTCGCGCCGCGCCGCCTGGCGAACTCCAGTTCCTCGAGAATCACCACGCCGGCGCCCTCGCCGATGACGAAGCCGTCGCGATCCTTGTCGAAGGGCCGGCTGGCGTGCGCCGGATCGTCGTTGCGCGTAGAGAGCGCCCGCATCGAAGCAAACCCGCCGACGCTCATCGGCGTGATGGCCGCCTCGGACCCGCCGGCAATCATTGCGTCGGCATCGCCTCGCTTGATGATCTCAACCGATTCGCCGATGGCGTGCGCCGATGCGGAGCACGCCGTGCAGGTCGCCAGATTCGGACCCTTGGCGCCGAAACGTATCGACACCTGGCCGGCCGCGAGATTGATGATGGCGGACGGGATGAAGAACGGCGAGACCTTGCGAGGCCCGCCGTTGAGCAGGGCTTCGTGCTCCCGTTCGATCGTGCTGAAGCCGCCGATACCGGACCCGATGAAGACGCCCACATTGAGGGCGTTCTCCGGCGTGATGCTCAGCCGGGCGTCATCCATCGCGAATTGCGACGCCGCAATCGCGTACTGGATGAAGAGGTCCATCTTCTTGACGTCCTTCTTCTCGACGAACGCCAGGGGATCCCACCCCTTGACCTCAGCTGCGATCTGCGCCGCGAAACCGGTGACGTCGAACCTCGTAATCGGACCCACGCCGCACTGGCCCGCGAGTAACGCGTTCCAGTTCGCCTCGGTCCCGATACCAAGCGACGACACCAGCCCTATGCCGGTGATAACGACCCGCCTGCCCACGATGCGCCCTTACCCCTTCTTACCCTTGGCGTGCGCCTCGATGTAATCAACGGCGTCCTTGACGCGGGTGATCTTCTCGGCGTCCTCGTCCGGAATCTCGATGCTGAACTCCTCTTCGAACGCCATGACGAGCTCCACCGTATCGAGCGAGTCGGCGCCGAGGTCGTCGACAAACGACGCGTCCGCGGTCACTTCTTCCTCGTCGACCCCGAGCTGCTCCACGATGATGCTCTTCACCTTGTCTGCGACTGCCATCTAATCCTCTCCTTCACATGTACATGCCGCCGTTGACGGCGAGTACCTGCCCTGTAATATACGACGCCTCATCCGAGGCGAGGAAGCAAACAGCGGCCGCGATGTCGGCGGGGGTGCCGAGACGAGCCAGCGGAATCGCCGCCGCCCAGTCCCCCTGCGCCTTGTCACTAATCGCCTTCGTCATGTCCGTCTCGATGAGCCCGGGCGTAACGACGTTCACGGTGATGTTGCGCGACGCTACTTCGCGCGCCAGCGACATGCTGAACCCGATCAATCCCGCCTTCGACGCCGCGTAGTTCGCCTGCCCGGCGTTGCCCATCTGGCCGACGACCGAGCCGATGCTGATGATGCGGCCGCTCCGCTGCCGGACCATCGTCTTGAGTACCGCCTGCGACGCCGTGAAGGCCGCCGTCAGATTCGTGGCCATCACCTGATCCCAGTCATCCCGCTTCATGCGCAGCAGCAGCTGATCGCGAGCGATGCCCGCATTGTTCACCAGGATGTCAATCCGGCCACGGCGATCGAGTGTGGCAGCCACCATCGCATGAATCGCAGCGTCGTCGGTCACTTCCACCGAGGCCAGTTCGGCACTGCCTCCGGCCTGCTCGATTTCGGCTACTGTCGCCGCGGCATTGTCCCCGCGCGCGGCCGCCACCACGTGCGCCCCACGCGAGGCCAGCAGCGTGGCAATGCCGCGCCCGATGCCGCGTGAGGCACCGGTGACGATCGCCACTTTTCCAGTCAGATCGAGCATCAGTTCGTGGCCATGGCGGCGTCGATGGCCGCAAGGTCATCCGGCGCGGCGATATTGAAGACCGACGCGTCCTTGTGAATCTTCCTGACCAGACCGCTCAGCACCGCACCCGGGCCGACCTCAACATACGTGCTGACGCCCTCGGACGCAAGACGCCGCACCACCTCTTCCCAACGAACGGGCGACGACACCTGCCGCACCAGGGCCTCAATGGCCGCATGCGCGTCCCGCTTCGGCTGGGCGTCGACGTTGGCAACGATCGGCACACGTGGGTCGGTGACGGCCAGGGCCCGCAGCTCGGGCGCGAGGCGCTCTTCCGCCGGCTTCATGAGTGCACAGTGAAATGGTGCGCTGACCGGCAGGGGAATCGCCCGCTTGGCGCCGAGCGCCTTTGCCCGTTCTGAGGCCCGCGCCACGGCAGCCACCGTGCCTGCAATCACGACCTGCCCTGCACCGTTGATATTGGCCGGGCTGACGACGTCCCCCTGCGCGGCCTCCTCGCAGGCCTGCCGCACCAGGTCCGCGTCGAGGCCGAGAATCGCCGCCATGGCGCCGTGCCCCACCGGCACCGCCTCCTGCATGTACCGCCCGCGACGGCGCACGATGCGCACGGCATCGGCAAACGCGAACGTCCCGGCCGCCACGTTCGCGGAGTACTCCCCAAGGCTGTGCCCGGCCACGAACGCGGGGCGAATGCCGCGCGCCTCGAGCACCCGATAAGCGGCAATGCTCATCGCGAGTATCGCCGGCTGCGTGTTCTCGGTTAGGGTCAGCGTCTCTTCGGGGCCGCCGAAAATCAGATCGCTCAACCCTGGGCAGGCGGCGTCCGCTTCGTCGAACGTGGCCCGTGCTTCGGGGAACGCATCGGCGAGCGCACGCCCCATGCCGACTTTCTGCGACCCCTGTCCGGGAAAGAGGAATGCGATCACGACTGGAAGGCCGCCGTGGTGCCGATCGCCTGTTCGACGCGGTGGATGAAGTCGCCGGTCGGGAACCGCGAGGCAATGGCAATGGCGTTCCGCACCGCCTTCGCCGACGAACGGCCGTGTCCGACGATGGCGAGGCCTGCGACACCGAGCAATGGAGCGCCACCGTACTCCGAGTAGTCCACGCGGCGCTGGAAGCGCCGGAACGCGCGGCGCGACAGTAGGTATCCGACCTGGCTGGAGAAGGTGCCCTGCAACTCGTCGCCCAGCAATGCTTCCACCGCGTCCACCAGCCCCTCGCTCGTCTTGAGCACAACGTTTCCCGTGAAGCCGTCGCAGACGATGACGTCGGCCGCCCCGCTGAAGATTTCACGTCCCTCGACGTTGCCGATGAAGTTGAGAGGCGAGGCCTTCAGCAGACGATGGGTCTCGCGCGTCAGTTCATTGCCTTTGGTTTCTTCCTCACCGATCGACAGGAGTCCGACGCGCGGCCGATCAGACCCGCTGACAATCCGCGCGTAGACGCTTCCCATCACCGCAAATTGCAGCAGATGATGCGGCCGGCATTCGACATTAGCACCCGCATCGAGCAGTACCGCGGGACGGCCGCGCGTCGGAATGGTCGTCGCCAGGGCCGGGCGATCGACCCCGGGGATCATCCCGAAGGCTGCATGCGCCGCCATCACTGTGGCCCCCGTGTGGCCGGCGCTGAACAGCGCCCCCGCGTCGCCGCGGGCCACCAACTCGGCAGCGATGCGGATCGACGCGCCCGGCTTGCGGCGCAGGGCCGCCGCCGGCGACTCGGACATGCCTATGACGTCGGCGGCGTCCACGACATCGACGCCAGGCATCGGCCAGTCCGCGTGACCTTCGAGTGCCTGGCCGAGTGCCGCGTTCGCACCGACGAGCGCGATCTGCACCTTGAGGTGGCGCGCGGCCGCCAGCGCGCCGTCGACGACCGCCGACGGCGCGTGGTCACCTCCCATCGCGTCCACGGCGATGCGAATGGCCTACTCCTCGTCTACGGCGCGAACCTGGCGCTGCTTGTAGTGGCCGCAGTGCGGGCAGATACGATGTGGGGCCTTTGGCTCGTGGCACTGGGCACAGAGGCCGGTGGTCACCGGCGTCAGTGCATCGTGCGTCCGGCGCTTGGCCGTGCGGGTCTTGGAGTGTCTACGCTTTGGATTAGGCATATCCTACGATTCTCTCTTTAACGCTTTCAGCCCGGCGAGCCGGGGGTCCTCCCACCGAGGGGCACAGGCACACGAACCGGTGTTCTGGTTCGCGCCGCACTGCGAGCAGAGCCCCTTGCAGGCATCCTGGCACAGCGGCTTCATCGGCAGCGCCAGGTAGAACTGCTCCCGCAGCAGTTCGTTCAGGTCGATCTGTTCATCCCGGTAGTAGCTGGTCTCGAGATCCTCTTCCTCAATCTCGCGTTCCGGCTCGGTGGCGGCATCGCTCGACGGCACGTACCGGACGTCGAACGGCGCATCCACGACCAGACGGAACGGCTCCAGGCACCGGCTGCACGGCAGTTCCAGTTCGGTCTTCACCGTCCCGACCAGCCGGAATCTGTCCTTGTCCTTATGGACGTCAAACGCCACATCGACCGGCGCAACCACGCGATACGCATCATCCGGTGCCCCGACGTCCTGGGGCTGGAAGGTGCGCGCGAAGCTTTCAAGCGGCCGACGATAACGAGTGAGTTCCAGCAACATGACAGACCCCCCTCAGCGCGAAAATCGCACGAAGGGCAAGACCGCTAATTATAGCCGAATCAGTGCATCACCAGGTCTTCCCTTGTGTCTCGCTAAGAACACACGGGAATATCCCGAGCCACACCCCCTGCCGACTCGTCGTTGACACTTGGATCGGCGAGGCGTATAAAACACCAGCTAACAGTCTCCCTTTCACGTGCTCCAGAGGTGTGAGATGAGCTACCGGCAAAGCGTTTCGTCCGCTGCTCTCGCCGTCGCTAGCGTAGCGCTCCTTTTCAGTCAGGCTGCTGTCGCCGGCCAGGCGCCAACCACGAAGCCCACGCCAGCCCCCGCCAAGACTCCCGCCGCAGCCAAACCGGCGAACGGCGTTCCCCGGGCACTCGACGGGCACCCAGACCTTGAAGGGGTCTGGAGCTGGGCGCAGATCATTCCTCTCGAACGCCCGGGCGCACTGGCCGGCAAGACCGACCTCACCGAGGAGGACGTCGCCGCGTTGGAGGCGGCGGCGGCGGAGAGCCGTGTCGACCGCCCGCCCCGCGCGGGCGACACCGGTACCTACAACCAGTTCTGGTTCGACCGCGGGACAAAGGTCAATGAGAGCAAGCGCTCGTCGCTCATCACCGACCCGCCGGACGGCCGTATTCCTCCAATGACCGCTGACATGCAGCGGAAGGAAGACGAACGCGCCAAGATTCAGGAGGCCGAGCCGCGGACATACGCCGATCGCACGTTGTCCGAGCGCTGCGTCGTGCGGCCGTGGTCGGGTCCGCCAATTACACCCGGTAACTACAACAACAATCTGCAGATCTTCCAGACGAAGGACTACGTCGTCCTGCACGTCGAGCAGAGCCACGATTCGCGGATCGTGCCGATGGATGGCCGTCCGCATGCCGATAAGAGCATCCGGCAGATTCTTGGCGATTCGCGTGGGCACTGGGAGGGCAACACGCTGGTCGTCGACACCACGAATTTCGGCGAACACCTCGGGAGAACGGCGTTCAGAGGCGCAGGGCCGAACATGCATCTCATCGAGCGCTTCACGCGCGTCGATGCCGATACGTTGAACTACGAGTTCACCGTCGATGATCCAAGCGCGTACACGAAGCCATGGACGGCACTGCTGCCGCTGGCGAAGACCGACGATAAGATTTACGAGTACGCCTGCTTCGAGGGTGACCACACGGTGGAGAACGTGCTGAGGGCCGCCCGCCTGGCCGAGAAGGGCGCAGCAGCGGGACAGAAGTAAGGCGATTCGCCGTCGCGATGCGTCGCTAGTCCTTCTTGCTCAGCGAGTCGTAGATGAGCCGCTCGGCGAACTCCACGCACTTGAACTCAAGGAGCTGCGCGTTCTCCTCGACACGTCGATAGAGCGGCAGGCGGATCTTCCACGGCCGCGTGAAGACCTCTGGATCCTCGATCGTCGCCTCGTAGTTCAATTGGTTCGCCGCCACGCGGGTGTACCGCTCGACGACGTGCAGCTTATCGCTGTGGTAGTTGCCGGCCCGATCGAACCACGTCTGGTCGTTGAAGCCGGTGACATCGATCACCAGCGTCTCCCCTTCCCACCGCCCGCGCGACCATCCCATCCAGAAGTCGATCGGCGCGCTCTCCGTCTTCGGGTCCATGTAGACGATGCGGCTGGCGTTGGCGAACTGATACGCGATGAGCAGCTGCTTCGGGGTCTGGACAATCTGGAACGGGTATCCCTGGTAGGTCGCTCTGGGCACGCCCGGCAGGTAACACTTCACCTCCGGGTCGAGCGTCATCCAGTTCGCGGCGTTCTCGCGCTTCCTGGCCAGCGCCTCGGGCTTGTAGGGAATCTCGTTGCCTTCGACGATGCTCGCGCCGGGCGGCACGGCGAAGGCGGCGCCGAGCTGAAACAGCGGACCCGCCTTGGCGCTGTGGGCCTGAATATCCCAGTTCGCCGTGTTGACAGCCTGCCAGATCCCGTTCAGATCGGGTCTGGTGGTGCCTGCGGCTCGTGGAGCGCGATACGCCGTCTGGCTCGAAATGGGAGCGACAGCCAGCAAAAGGAGAAGAAGCGTGAGTGCTGAACCGATTCCGACCGACACTTTCCAAGTGTTCCTGTGCGCCTGACGCATCGTCTTGTCCCTCCATGCGCAGCCGAATCAGCCCTTGAGCCCCGAGCGGTGGCGGCATCTTACAACTTTTTCAATTCGTGGCAATCGCATTCTGGGCACGCTCCCCAGAGCGCCTGGCCGCTCCATGACCCCGCCATTGAGGAAGAGTCATTTAGAATCCTTGGATTGTGGCCATGGGATCGGCGCACGGGCGAAGCGGGGAACATCGTAACGATTCACCTAACCCAATGACGACGACCACATTCAACGGTGGCGACGTGTCGCGTCGCGACCTCGCGACGGCGGCCGGCTGTGTATTCGCCGCCACCCTGCTGTTCCGCTACCTAGCGCTCACTGGGTTTCCCAACGATCAGTTTGAACACCTCGCCGGTGCGCAGCAGATGCTGTTCGGCGAGTGGCCGACAAGGGATTTCCTCGATCCCGGCATGCCATTGATGTACACGGTCTCCGCCGGCGCGCAATTGCTCTTCGGCAGGACGCTCTTCTCCGAAGCACTACTCGACTCATCCATGCTTGGACTAGCGGCGGTCTGTACGCTTGTCGGCGCCTGTCGCGTCTC
The DNA here is from genome assembly GCA_947478985.1 of Acidobacteriota bacterium. Classification (GTDB taxonomy): domain Bacteria; phylum Acidobacteriota; class Vicinamibacteria; order Vicinamibacterales; family UBA2999; genus CANJYC01. The sequence continues at coordinate 13,182 of CANJYC010000014.1, forward strand.
CCGGTCACTGCTCGTCGGGGTGGCCGTCACAATTCTCTCGATCCTGATCTTTCCGCGGCCGTATGCCTATCCGAGGCTGCTGATGACGGCCGTTGGCCCACTGGCGATGTGGGCCTGGGCCTCGAAACCCACGTTGACGCGAATGGCATGGCTGGCGGCGACCACCGTCGTGGCGCTGCTCTTTCGATACGATTACGCGGCCTATGTCGGCATCGGGGCGCTCGTCACGCTGATCGTCACCCCCGCAGATGGCTGGCGCCCGGTGTTGAAGCGAGTGGCGATATTCGGCGGGCTGCTTCTGCTGCTGCTCACACCCTACGCTCTGTTTCTCGGCGGGTACGACGCGCTAGCAGACTCCCTGCTTCGATTCGTCATCTATGGCAGCCGGCACGCCGCGCGCAATGCTCTTCGCCTGGACAATCTCGGAACGGTGTACGAGGCAGGCCTGTTCTACGGATTCCACGCCATTCCATTTATCGTGCTGGCCGCCCTGATCGTGAGCCGGATCCACCGGCGCACCTCTCCGGAGTGGACCCTGATCCTGCCCCTGGCGGCACTGGCAATAACGGCCAACTACTTTCTGATCGGCAACACGCTCTCCTCACGGCTCCCCGATGCCGTCGTCCCCAACATGCTGCTCTTCGCGTGGCTGGCTGGGCGTGCAACGCGCGTGACGCCGCAACCTGCTCGCTGGGCCGCTGTCAGCGCATCGGTCCTCGTGTTCGCGATCGGGGCGGACGCCGTTACGGCCATTGGTGATACGACCCAGCAGATCGACCGGACGGGGCTTCTTGCCTCTGGCATTCAAGCCATCCCGACGCTGATCTCATCACGAACCGCGGAACTGACCGCGCGCTTTTCACCCAATCAGGTGCCGGAC
>CANJYC010000015.1 GCA_947478985.1 Acidobacteriota bacterium
AGATCTTCGGGCCGATCACCGACTGGGAATGCCTCTGCGGCAAGTACAAGCGCATGAAGCACCGCGGCGTGATCTGCGACAAGTGCGGCGTCGAAGTGACGCAGGCCAAGGTCCGGCGCGAACGCCTCGGCCACATCACGCTGGCCACGCCGGTCAGCCACGTGTGGTTCTTCAAGGGGCTGCCGAGCCGCATCGGGCATCTGCTCGACATCTCGCTGCGCGATCTCGAGCGCATCCTGTACTTCGAGGGCTACGTCGTCATCGATCCGGGCGAAACGGACCTGAAGCAGAACCAGCTCCTGAACGAGGAGATGTTCCGCAAGGCGCGCGAGGACCACGGCAACAAGTTCCGCGCGCAGATGGGCGCCGAAGCGATCAAGGAGCTCCTCAAGCGCGTCAACGTGGAGAAGCTCGCCGAGGAAATGCGCGCGAAGATGCGCAGCGAAACCTCGGTCCAGAAGAAGCTGAAATACGCCAAGCGGCTGAAGGTGGTCGACAGCTTCCGGAAGTCAAACAACCAGCCCAACTGGATGATTCTCGACGTCATCCCGGTGATTCCGCCTGAACTGCGCCCGCTGGTGCCGCTCGACGGCGGACGGTTCGCGACCTCCGACCTCAATGACCTCTATCGCCGCGTCATCAACCGCAATAACCGGTTGAAGAAGCTGATGGAGCTGAAGGCGCCGGATGTCATCATCCGCAACGAAAAGCGCATGCTCCAGGAAGCCGTGGACGCGCTCTTCGACAACGGTCGCCGCGGTCGCGTGCTGCGCGGTGCCAACAACCGTCCGCTCAAGTCGCTGTCCGACACGCTGAAGGGCAAGCAGGGGCGCTTCCGTCAGAACCTGCTCGGCAAGCGCGTCGACTACTCGGGCCGCTCGGTCATCGTCGTCGGGCCGGAACTCAAGCTCCATCAGTGCGGCCTGCCGAAGAAGATGGCGCTCGAGCTGTTCAAGCCGTTCATCTACAACAAGCTCGAAGAGAGACAGCTCGTCGCCACCATCAAGCAGGCGAAGGAGATGGTCGAGCAGCAGCGGCCGGAGGTGTGGGACATCCTCGAAGAGGTGATCCGCGAGCACCCGGTGCTGCTCAACCGCGCACCGACGCTGCACCGCCTCGGCATCCAGGCGTTCGAGCCGGTGCTGGTTGAAGGTAAGGCGATCCGGATCCATCCGCTGGTCTGCACCGCGTTCAACGCGGACTTCGACGGCGACCAGATGGCGGTCCACATTCCGCTGGCTCCCGAGGCGCAGATCGAAGCCTCGGTGCTGATGCTGTCGAGCAACAACGTGCTGTCGCCGGCCAACGGCGCGCCGATCACCGTGCCGTCCCAGGACATCGTGCTGGGCTGCTACTACCTGACCAAGTCGAAGTCAGGCGCCAGGGGTGAAGGGCGTGCGTTCGGCAACAGCGAGGACGTGACGCTGGCGCTCGAAGCCGGTGAGCTCGAGACGCTGACGCCCATCCGCTTCCGCTACACAGGGATGCTGCAGGACCTGACCACGGCGCGCGACGATCAGGACGTGCTGCACACCGACGTGCAGGAAGTGAAAGGCAAGATCATCAACACCACCGTCGGCCGCGTGCTCCTCAACGAGCAGCTGCCGAAGGGGATGCCCTTCGTCAACGGCCTGTTGAAGAAGAAGGGGCTCCAGCAGCTCGTGCAGAAGACCTACCTCGACCTCGGGCTCGAGCGGACGGTCGAAATGCTCGACGCGCTGAAGAACCTCGGATTCACCTACGCCACGCGTTCCGGGCTGTCGATCGGCATCGACGACCTAGTCATCCCGGCGAGCAAGGCGACGCTCGTCGAGAAGGCGCGCAACGAAGTCATCAAGGTCGAGCAGCAGTACCTCGAAGGCGCCATCACCAACGGCGAGCGCTACAACAAAATCATCGCGGTCTGGTCGGAAGTGACCGAGAAGATCGCCGATGAAATGTTCGGCGAAATGGCCGAAATGGACCGGTCGGGCAAGAGCTTCAACCCGGTCTACATCATGGCCGACTCGGGCGCTCGCGGCTCGAAGCAGCAGATCCGTCAGCTTGCCGGCATGCGCGGACTGATGGCGAAGCCGTCAGGCGAGATCATCGAGACGCCAATCACGAGCAACTTCCGTGAAGGCCTCACGGTGCTGCAGTACTTCATCTCGACGCACGGCGCCCGTAAGGGTCTTGCCGACACCGCGCTCAAGACGGCGGACTCCGGGTACCTGACCCGGCGTCTGGTTGACGTGGCGCAGGACGTGATCATCTCCGAGCACGACTGCGGCACGCTCGACGGCATCGAAGCGCGCGCCATTGTGGAATCGGGCGAAATCATCGAACCGCTGCGCGACCGTATCGTCGGCCGCGTGACGCTCGAGGAGATCGTCGACCCGTTCAATGGTGAGGTCATCGTTGAGCTGAACGATGAGATCGACGAGGACAAGGCGTCGGCCGTGCAGGAGGGGGGCATCGAGAAGGTGCGTATCCGCTCCGTGCTGACCTGCGCGACGCGGCGCGGCGTCTGCGCCCGCTGCTACGGCCGCGACCTGGCCACCGGACGGCTGGTCGAACTCGGCCAGGCGGTCGGCGTCATCGCCGCCCAGTCCATCGGCGAACCCGGCACGCAGCTGACGATGCGGACGTTCCACATCGGCGGCACGGCGTCGCGCGTGTCCGAGCAGAACACGCTCGATGCGCGTCACTCGGGCACGGTCCACTACGAAGGGCTGCAGGTCGTCGAAACGCACAAGGACAAGGTCAGCGGCGGCGGTCAGCTGATCGTCATGAACCGCAACGGCTCGCTGGTCATCAAGGACGAGAAGGGGCGCGACCGCGAGCGCTACCCGATTGTCTACGGCGCCCGCCTGAAGGTGCGCGACGGCCAGAAGGTCGAGCAGGGGCAGACGCTGGTCGAGTGGGATCCGTACACGTTCTCGATCCTCACGGAAGACCACGGGATGATCAAGTTCAAGGACATCATCGAAGGGGTCACCGTTCACGAGGAAGTGGACGAGGTCACCGGGCTGTCACGCTTCATCATCGTGGACTCGCCTGACGAGAAGAAGCAGCCGACGATCGAGATCAAGGACAAGACGGGCACCAAGACGCTCCGCAAGTACCACATGCCGTCCCATGCGCACCTCATGGTGCAGGATGGTGAGCCGGTGGAAGCCGGCGACGTGCTGGCGAAGATCCCGCGCGAAACGACCAAGACCAAGGACATCACGGGCGGTCTGCCGCGCGTGGTCGAACTGTTCGAGGCGCGCAAGCCCAAGGATCCGGCGGTCATCTCCGAGATCGACGGCGTGGTCAAGGAAGGCGGCGTCGTCAAGGGTCAGCGCAAGGTGATCATCGTTCCCGACGACGGCACCGAACAGCGCGAATACTCACTGCCGCGCGGTGTGCACGTCAACGTGCACGAGGGCGAGCGGGTGCGCGCCGGCGAGCAGCTCATGGACGGACCGAGCAATCCGCACGACATTCTGCGTGTGCTCGGCGAAAAGGAACTGCAGAAGTACCTGGTCAACGAAATCCAGGAGGTCTACCGCCTGCAGGGCGTCAACATCAACGACAAGCACATCGAAGTCATCTCGCGGCAGATGATGCGGTGGGTGAAGATCGAGGATGTGGGCGACACCGAATTCCTGATCGACGAACAGACCGACCGCTTCCGGTTCCTCGAGGAGAACGAGCGGGTCATTCAGGCTGGTGGACGTCCGGCCACGGCGCAGCCGCTGCTGCTTGGCATAACGAAGGCCTCGCTGTCGACCGATTCATTCATCTCGGCGGCGAGCTTCCAGGAAACGACCCGTGTGCTCACCGAGGCGTCGATTTCCGGGAAGATCGACCACCTGCGTGGCCTGAAGGAAAACGTGACGATGGGACGGCTCATTCCCGCCGGCACGGGCTTCGAGTATTACCGGCACGTGCGGATCCCGGCGGACGAACCGCCGCCGCCGCCGGCGCCGCCGCAGCCGACCGAGGAGGAACTCGATCTGGATCGCGAGATCGAGTACGCCTTCGAGGCGGAGGAAGCGTTGGGCAGTCGCGGTACGGCCGGGGACGTCGAGTAGCCCGCCTGACGCGGACGGCACTCTCAAGGCACGGAGACGAAGGTCTCCGTGCCTTTTCTTTGTACGGCGCGAGTGAGAAGCGGGCGCGTGGATGCTATCGTCGCGGGCCGCGACGGTTCTTGGCGTCGTGTCGGGCCATTGCTTCGTCGATCGAATGGGAGGCGAGGACGTCGGCCTCTGTTCGGGCCATTTCCGCGAGGCGTCGGAAATGGCTGTGCAGGATCTGCAGCTCGCGCTCGGAGAGGTCCTCGACGTCGATGAGGCGGTTGCTGGCACCTTCCACGGCGGCGACCAGTTCGTTCAGCTTCAGCTGAATCGCCATCCCATCCTTGTTCTGGCTGCGCTGAATCAGGAACACCATCAGAAACGTCACGATGGTGGTGCCGGTGTTGATCACCAGCTGCCACGTGTTGGACCAGTTGAACAACGGTCCAGTGATGCCCCAGATGAGGATGATGGCCACGGCGATGCCGAATCCGGCGCCGCTGCCGGTCCAATGCGTAATGGCGGCTGCCGTCCGCTCCAGCCCGCCACCCCCGTTGTAGGTCGATGTGTCGTGTGCGATCTGCTGTTCCGTGCTCATCCTGAGTTCCTCCCAGGCCGCCGCCGGCGACGTCCCGATGCTCCCATGAGCCTACTGCTGTTTCAGATCAGTCGGGACCGGAAGCGTGCGCCGCTGGAACAGGAAGAAGTCCGAGGCCAGCGTGACGTCGAGTTGCTGGAGAGCGGCCACCCGCGTTGCCTCGCTGCTGCGCCCGCCGCGGTAGGTGCTGCGCAACAGGTCGAGCAGGGCCTCGCGTTCGAGCGGCCGACGCTCGCGCACGGTGCTTCGTTCCATGAGGGTAAAGAACGGTTCGTGCTCGCCAAGGAGCGCATCCGCCCGCTCACGCTGGTGTCGCTCGCCCATGACAGACTCGCGGAGCTCCACAAGATCGTCATGGGCCGGCGTGGCGATGAGCAGATAGCCGCCCGGTGCGAGCACGCGCGCGCACTCCGGGGCATTGCGGCGCGCATGCAGCGAAAGTATCAGCGCGACGCCCCCGTCGACGAGTGGGAGCCGGCGATCGGCATTGGCCACCGCCCACGTCAAGTGCGGGAAGCGGCGGGCGGCGTGTTCGGCGGCGGCAGTAGAGAGGTCGATCCCGAGGCCGCTGATCGGGCGCTGGCTCGCCATCTCCGCCAGGGCGTCGCCGGTGCCTGAACCGATATCGATGACAGTGGCGTCAGGTTCGAAATCGAGGCTGACCGCGCGGTGCACGAAGGCGTCGAGTACCGTGCGACCGATGCCGGCCGCGAGCAGACGTGCTCGCGCATTGACGGCCTCGCGGCTGTCTCCGGCAGCCGGCGACCGCCGATCCTGCGGCTGCAGCAGATTGATGTAGCCCCTGCGAGCCACATCGAATGCGTGGCCGCTCGGGCAGGTGACGTGCGCGTCATGCCGCTCGAGCGGCAGGCCGCAGCCGCGCACGCTGCAGGCAAGGACCGGTCGGGACATGACCACGATGGTATCCCGGCACCGCATGCTAGGATTCGGTACCCGTGCAGATGGTCCCGGCACGCGGGTCACACCAGTATTCGGAGGCTGACGGTAATGACGTTTCCCACACGCATGTTCGCGGTCACGCTCGTTCTGGCCCTGACGCTGGTGTTGCCCGCGCCATCGTTCGCGCAGGACGCGAAGTCGGTCATCGACGCGGCCTCGAAAGCCATGGGCGCCGACACGCTCAAGACGGTCGAATATTCCGGCAGCGGATTCGATTTTGCCTTCGGACAGGCCTTCAACCCTAGCTCACCGTGGCCCCGCTTCATCAACAAGACCTACACACGACAGATCGATTTCGAGGGTCGCGCGTCGCGCGTGGAACGCATCCGCATGCAGGCGCTGGATCCTCCGCGCGGCGGCGGGCAGCAGCCGATTCGCGGTGAGCAGCAGCAGGTGCAGACGATCGTGATCGGCCCCAATACGCCGTGGGCGCAGCAGCTTGAAATCTGGATGACGCCCCACGGCTTCCTGAGAGCGGCGGCGGCCAATAACGCCACCGTGAAGACGGAACGTATCGACGGCAAGGCCTATCGCGTGCTGTCGTTCACAGGGCAGAACAAGGCGCAGGTGAACGGGTACGTCAACGAGCAGAACCTGGTCGACCGTGTCGAGACGCTGATCGACAATCCCCTGTTCGGCGACACCCTGTTCGAGGCCCTCTACACCGAATACAAGAACGTGAATGGCGTGCAGTTTCCGATGCACATCGTGCAGCGACAGGGTGGCAACCCGATCCAGGTTGTGAGCGTGACCGACGTGAAGCCGAACGCCGCCGTGCGCATCCAGGCGCCGGCTCCGCCGGCCGCGGCTGCCGCTCCGGCCGCCGCGGCGCCTTCGGAGAAGCTCGGCGACGGTGTCTATCTGATCCTGGGCGGCTATGCGAGTCTGGCCGTCGATTTCAAGGACTACATCGTCATCATCGAGTCACCGAACAGCGAGGAGCGCGCGCTCGCCATCTTCGCTGAGGCGAAGCGCCTGATTCCGAACAAACCGATCCGGTACGTCATCAACACGCACCATCACGTCGACCATTCGAGCGGCATCCGTGCGGCCATGGCCGAGGGCGCGACCATCGTGACGCACCAGGTGAACAAGCCGTTCTTCGAGATGGTGGCGACCGCGCCGCACACGCTGAACCCGGACCACTTCAGCACGTCGAAGAACAAGCTCAAGCTCGAGACGATGACGGAGAAGAAGGTGCTGACCGACGGCAACCAGGTGATCGAGATCTATCACTTGGCCGATAACCTCCACAATGAGGGGCTGCTGATGGTCTACCTGCCGAAGCTGAAGCTGCTGGTCGAGGCCGATGTCTACAACCCGCCGGCGCAGGCGAGCGCACCCGTACCGCTTCCGGTGAACCCCTTCACCACGCACTTTGTGGCCACCATCGAGCGGCTGAAGCTCGACGTGCAGACGATCATCCCGATTCACTACCCGGCCGATGGTCGAAAAGTCACGCGCGCCGAGCTGATGCGGGCCGCCAATCTCGGGACCAACTAGCCAGCGTGGACGAGGGCGACGTCTACGCCGCCGTCGGCGAGGACGGATTCGAGCGGCTCGTCGCCGCCTTCTATCGACAGGTGCCTGGCGACGATCTGCTCGGTCCCATGTATCCCGCCGATGATCTGGCGGGCGCTGAGCAGCGCCTCCGCGATTTTCTGGTAGGCCGCTTCGGCGGTCCGCCACGGTATATCGAGCAGCGTGGGCACCCTCGGCTTCGCATGCGCCACGCACCGTTTGCCGTGAGCCCAGCAGCCCGGGACCGCTGGATGGCGCTGATGACGCGGGCGCTGGACGAAGTGCGGCTACCTGCCGATGCGGACGCGCTCCTGCGAGACTTCCTGGGTCAGGTGGCGACCATGATGATCAATCAGCCGGGGTAGCGCCCAGGGGCTTCAAGTTCCCGTGGAGGGTGCCGATTTCCTCCATGTGAAGACTCCGAAGCTACTGCTCGTCGGCATCCTGCTCGGCGCCACGTGCCTTGCCGCGACGGCCGAGGAAGCGCCCTCACCCGCCAACGCGCTCGGACGGCTCAAAGCCGGCAACGATCGCTTCGTGCAGAACGTGTCGGTGCCGGTGTCGCTGAGCCCGATGACCCGCTCGGCGCTGGTGAAGGGGCAGACGCCGTTCGCCATGGTGCTGTCGTGCGCCGATTCCCGCGTGCCCCCCGAGTACATCTTCAACGTCGGGCTCGGCGATCTCTTTGTGATCCGCGCCGCCGGCGAGGTCGTGGACCGATCGATCATGGCGAGCCTCGAGTACGGTGCGGAACACCTGCACATCCCGCTGCTGGTCGTGCTCGGCCACGAGTCGTGCGGCGCTGTTCAGGCCGTCGTGGACGGAACCAGCGTCGACGGACCGAATCTCGACTACATGGTGCAGGCCATCAAGGCCGGGACCGGACGCACCCCGAAGGAGCGGCTGGATCTTCGCACCGCCATTCTCGGCAACGTCGAGCAGTCAATCAATGACGCGCTGGCCGGCAGCGCCATCCTGCGCCAGGCCGTGCAGACCGGGGCGCTCCAGGTCGTCGGCGGCTATTACGAACTCGGCAGCGGTCGCGTGCTGTTCTCGTCACCGATTGCGACGCTCCCGACGGTCACCCCTCGACCCGCGGTCGTGGCACCTCGCACACCGGCGCCCGCCAGGAAATAGCATGCGCGCTTTCGCCTGCGCCGTCGGTCTGCTGCTGGCGGGCACGCCAGTTGTCGCGCAGTTGCATGAGAAGCCGGCACCCGTCGCGGTGACCACGAAGACCCCTGTGTCGGCTGTGCCGGCCGCTGGCACCAAGTCCCCGGCTGCGAAAACCGCGGTGCCTCCAGTGGCAGCAGCATCGGGAAAACCGGCTGGTGCGCCTCCTGCGCACGTGCCCGTCGCCGCTCCCATGAAGCCCCCGATCTCAGGTGCTACGACTCCGCCCGGTCCGGTGGCCGCGAAGCCATCCGTGGCCACGGCTGCAAAACCGCTTATCCCTGAGTCCCGGCGTGCTCCCGTCGTCGAACCCGCGAAAGGGCAGGCGGCACCTGCCAGGGTCAGCAGTCAGGATGCTGAGCTGATTCGCGTCGCCAAGGCGATGGCCGCGGGATTCGCGGCGGCTGCACCGGCCGCGCGTGCGGCCGCGGCCAGGGCGAGCGCGCTGGCCGGAGCGACCCAGCCAGACGCATCCGCTGCGCCGCGGCGACAAACGGCCGCCAAGCCAGGGCCTCGCTATCTCGTCCAGTGGCCTGATGTCGATGTGCGGTGGCAACTCGGGTGGGCAACATCGACACCCACGTCGGTCAGGCTGGCCTGGCCTGTCGACGACACGGTCGCTCTCCGCTAGGCCCACCGCTCCTCCGGGCCGGTGCGTCTGCTTCAGGTATCCTTGAAGCACCGTGACGCAGACCTATTTCCAGAAGGGCTTCGGCCTCAAGGCCGCCGTGGTTCCCGTTCTGGCGCTGAGCTACAAGAGTGCGGTCGTCGAATCATTGAAGCAGGCCGGGTATGAGGCCTCCGCCGGCGACGTCCGGGTCAAGCTCGCGCGCGAATTCGGCTTCTGCTACGGCGTGGACCGCGCCGTCGAATACGCCTACGAAACCCGCCACCGTTTTCCAGACCGCCGCATCTTCCTCTCGGGCGAGATCATCCACAATCCAGACGTCAACGCGCGGCTCCGGGAGATGGGCATCCGCATCCTGCCGGAGTCGACCGAGGCCGCCGCGCGTTACGCCGAGGTCGGCCCGGACGATGTGCTGATTCTGCCGGCGTTCGGCGTCACCGTCACCGAGATGGCGTTGCTGTCGGCGAAGGGGTGCGTGCTCGTCGACACCACCTGCGGCAGCGTGCTGAACGTCTGGAAGAAGGTGAACCGCTGCGCGCGGGACGGCTTCACGGTCGTGATTCACGGCAAGCACTATCACGAGGAGACGCGTGCCACCGCGTCACAGACCCTCGGACATGCGGGCGCGCACTACCTGTGCGTACGCGATGTGAAGGAAACCGCGGTGGTCTGCGACTATCTGCGCGGTACCGTGACGGCGGAGGTGTTGCTGGCACGCTTTGGCGAGGCGACAAGTCCCGGCTTCGATCCCGCGCGGGACCTCCAGCGCATCGGCGTGGCGAACCAGACGACCATGCTGATGACCGAGACGCTGGAAGTGCAGGAGATGCTGCGCGCTGCGATGCGGGACCGCGACGGCGAGGCCGCCCTCGAGGAGCGGTTCAGGGCGTTCGACACGATTTGCTCGGCGACGCAGGACCGTCAGGACGCCGTGGAGCACATGCTCGATGCCGGGGGCCTCGACCTGATGATCGTCATCGGGGGCTATAACAGCAGCAACACGCAAGCGCTCGCGAGGATGTGCGCGGCCAGGCTCACGACTTTCTACATCGACAGCGCGACCTGCATTGAAGGGACCGCTATCCGCCACCGTCCGCACGGCGGTGGCGATGAGATCCGGACGCCGGGCTGGCTGCCTGAAGGACCGATCAGCATCGGCATGACGGCCGGTGCGTCCACGCCCGACATCGTCGTCGGTGATGTCATCGAGCGGATTCTCGGGCTCCGCGGGCACAGCGCCGCAGATTTCGTCGCACCAGCCCCGAGTTAAGACGCTCCGGGCGCGATGCGCTAGGGCAGCACGGCCGTATAGTTGCGCTTGGGGACCTGGCCGACCTTGATCTGCGTGACCTCGCGCATCGACGCCGCGTCGATGACAGACACAGAGTCGGATCCCGCGTTGGCCACGTACAGTGACTTGCCGTCTGGCGTGAACGTCAGCCAGTCGGGGTGGCTGCCGACGCGCACCGTGCTCACCACCTTCAGATCCGGCAGCGAGTAGACGTAGACGCGCGCGTTCATCTTGCTGTTCATCCAGAGCCGCTTGCCATCCGGCGACACGGCGATGCCATGTGCCGGAGAATTCTGCAGCCCGTCGAGGACGCGCTCGGCCGCCGGCACCTCGGGAATGGTGACGCGATTCACTTCCTTGCGCTGCGCCCAGTCGACCACGGCGAAGCCGTTGAAGTCCGAGAGCTGAACGTACAGTGTTTTGGTCGATCCATCCGGGTTCACCTCAAACGTGACAGGTCGAACACCGCGATCGAAGGGGATGGTCCACGCGATTGTCTCGGTCTTTGCGTCGATGACCGTGAGGCTCTTGCCCGCAATGGATCCAGCGAGCACGTACTGGCCGTCGGGCGTGACGAATGTGTTGTGGACCTCAGTAACCGGGATGCTCTTGGCGAGCGTTGTCGTCGCGGTGTCGATGATGTCCACCGCGCCTGGGGCTTCGCGGATTGAAACGTACGCGCGGCGGCCGTCCTTGCCGATCGAGAGATTGTTCGGGTGACCGGAGAGTTTGATGTGCTTGACGACTTTCAGTGACTTCACATCGACGACGTCGAGGGTGCTTTCGGCCTCGTTGGTGACGAGGTAGTTCCGGCCGTCAGGCGTCACCACCACGCCGTGATTGACTTCGATGCCGTTGATGACGCCGACCACCTTGTTCGTGGCGGGATCGATGATGTGAATGTTGTCGCCAGCCGAGTTCGTCTGGATGATGCGTACCGTCGCGGCGGTGGCGACGAATGGAATCAGGAGGAGCGCGGCTGCCAGCGTGCGAGCGCCACGGGACAGAATCAGCATCGTCAGTACCTCTCGCGGGCTACTCTAGCACGGCAACAATTGCATTACGGCGCTCGACGCGCTATAAGCGATGCCATGAAAGCTGCCGCAGCGATCCTCGTATTGCTGGCACTCTGCGCCCCTGCTGCGTTGGCGCAGGCGCCCGCCGCGGCGGCTGCGCCCGTGACGCTGGATTTCGAATACTTCCGCACGAAGGTTGAGCCGATCCTGCTGCGCAAGCGCCCCGAGCATGCGCGCTGCTACGCCTGTCACTCGCAGGGCACGCCGCTGGTCATCGAGCGGATGTCTCCCGGCGCTACCACCTGGAACGACGAACAGTCGCACAAGAATTTCGACATCATCAGGCGGGTGGTTGTGCCAGGCAACCCGATGCGCAGCCGGTTGCTGCTGATGCCGCTGGCTCACGAGGCGGGCGGCATCGAGTTCCACCCGGGCGGCAAGCATTTCCTGTCACAGAGCGACCCCGAGTTCAGGGAGCTCGTGGAGTGGGTCAATGGCGCCAAGGCCCCGTCCGCCGGGGCGGCCCGATAAGGCCCTGGCCCATCCGCATATTCAGGCGGCCGCCAGTGCGGCATGATGGTCCCGGTCACGGGATTGCCTTACCTCCTCGCGCTCGCGGCCGCGACGTTCTTCGGCGCGGCTGACTTCCTCGGCGGCCTCTCGGCCCGCCGCACCAGTACTTCCGCGGTTGTCGTCGTCTCTGGCGCTGCCGGCCTGGCATTGCTCGCGGTCCTGCTGCCGGTCATGCCCGGTAGTCGACCCGCGGCAGACGATCTGCTCTGGGGAACGATGGCCGGGCTCGCCGGGGGCGCCGGGATCGGGTTGCTGTACCGTGCGCTCGCGATCGGACGGATGGCCGTGGTCGCACCCACGACCGCCCTCTGCGCCGTCACGATGCCCGTGCTCGCGGGTCTCGCCATGGGGGAGCGTCCCACGTGGGGAACGGGTACGGGGATGGCGCTGGCGCTCGTGGCGATCGTGCTCGTCAGCCGCCAGGGCGAGGTTCGTACCAGCCCAGGTGCTGCCACCGATGGACCGCACGTGCGGCCGGTGGTTCGCGGCGGCATTGGCCTGGCGCTGCTCTCAGGCGTCGCCATCGGTTTCTTCTATCTTGCGCTCGCCAGGACATCGCGCGAGGCGGGTCTCTGGCCCCTCCTTGCCGCGCGCGGGGCTTCCACGCTGCTCTTCGGCGCGGTCGCAATCGCCCGCCGTGACTCGCTCCGCATGCCGGCATCAGTCCTGCGCACGGTCGTTGCCGGCGGTGTGCTGGATATGATCGCCAACGCGCTGTACGTGCTGGCCACCTGGGGCGGTCCGCTCAGCGTCGTCGTGACGCTGACGTCGTTGTATCCGGCCAGCACCGTCGTGCTCGCGCGGTTCGTGCTCGGCGAGCGGCTCAGCGCGTGGCAGCGTGCGGGGGTGGCGTGTGCCCTGATCGCCGTCCTGCTCATCGTGGGAGCGGTCTGAGGTCCTTGCGTTCCGCCGAGTCGCGCGTGTCAGGAGTCCAATGCCCAAGCACCAGCACCCGACCATCCGTATCGAACCGGCAACCGCGCACGATGCGGCGCTGATTCTCCGCCTCATTACCGCGCTTGCGGTCTACGAAAAGCTGGAGCACCAGGTTGTGGCCACCGAGGAGACCCTGCGCGAGACGCTCTTCGGGCCGGAACCAGCGGCGCATGTCGTCATCGCGCGTGTCGGGGATGAGGCCGCGGGCTTCGCGCTGTGGTTCTACAACTACTCCACGTTCCTCGCGCGGCCTGGCCTCTATCTCGAGGATCTCTTTGTCCTGCCGGAGTGGCGAGGCAATGGCGTGGGCACTGCGGTGCTGGCGCACCTGGCGGCCAAGGCGGTGGCGCGTGGATGCGGACGAATGGAATGGTCCGTGCTCGACTGGAACGAATCGGCGATCGGCTTCTATCGCACGCTCGGCGCGCAGGTCATGGAGGAGTGGCGGATCTGCCGCCTGACGGGTGAGACGCTCGCGGCAGTGGCGAAGAGGGAAGTAAACCGGCGACCGGGTCCAGGGTCGCCGGCGGATGAATGAGGCGGAAAGAACGGACCCTTTATAAGGCTGACGGAATCAGGCGACGAACTTGCGAGCGACCTCGAAGAGGCCGGGTGCGTGAAGATCGAGTTTCTCAATAGCCCGCGCGTCCAGGCCGAGACCCTGGAAGACCGGGTCCTCCAACAAGTCAGCCTGCTCGGGCGTGCATCCGAACCCGTACTTGTGCGAGAGGCGGTTCGCGGCATACGCGACGGCAGCCGCATTCGGCCGCGTCTGCGCGCCGTCCGGTTCGTGGTGCCAGACAATCGGATCGTGCAGCTGGCTCGGCATGCCCCACTGCTGGAGCACGTAGCCGCCGATTGCCGAGTGCATTTCCCTGAGGACGAGCGCCACGTCTTCCTCACCTGGCGCTGTCACAGAAAACTGCTCGCAGTCTCGAGACAGCTTCAGGATCACCAGCTTGCCGATGTCGTGCAGTAATCCGTAGAGAAAGGCTTCGTCCGGCGGCTCGTTTGCGCGGTCTGCGATGAGCCAGGCCAGGTACGCGGTGCCGATACTGTGGTCGATGTGCGTGCGGCCGTGCCGCCCGTAGATACGCGGGTCGGCTGCCAGTGAG